>CBFGQN010000512.1:0-3443 GCA_965650895.1 uncultured Ignavibacteria bacterium
TCGACGTGGCGCTGCAGCCACGCGACGATCTTCGCCACGTCGTGGCGCTCGCCGTTCAACTTCTCGAAGTGCCGGATCACGTCCTCCTCGGCTGCGGCCACTTTCACCGCCTGCACACCGCCGAAGACCTCGCCGACAAACGACGTGATGCGTCCGGTCGCCTCCAGCGTTGCGCGACGGTAGCGCTGGATTTTGTTCCCGACCGCATAGCCGAAGATCAATACGCCGACGAGGGGTGCCATTGCCACCAGCGCCATCAGCGGGTCGATGTTCGCCATCACCACGATGCCGCCGACAAGCATGAAGATGATGCCGCTGAAGTCCGTCCAGTTCTCGACGGTCATCAGCACTTCGTGGACGTCGTCGCGGAAGCGGGTGACCGATTCCCCCGGAGAGCCGGGGAGCTTTTTCGTTCCCGGACCGGTCATGATCCAGTCGAAAATATTCCGCCGGATCAGCGATGCCAGCGTGTAGTAGGCGGTTGACCAGAGCCAGACGCCGCCGACCATCACCGTCACCCGCGAGAGTGAGGTGGCCACGATCAGGGCCAGGATCGTCCAGACGTTCAGACCGATCGTGGATGTGTTGCCGAGGACGTCGAAGACCTCGCGTCCCAGCAAAGCGATCACCAGCGGCAGCGAGTGGAAGATTCCCCAGGCCAGACAGGTAATCAGGAAAAACCAGGGCTGGTATCGCACCAGCGTCAGGACCGATTTCAGTGTAGACATTGTTGTGAATATTCGAATGATTGATCCGCCACGGCGGATCGGTTCCGGATTGCACGTGGTCCTTCCCTTCCCGACTCCGTCGGGTTCTCCGATGGTGATCTGTGCAGATCAACGCTTGTGCTTTGTACCGCTTCAGTCGGCAAGCACTTCGGTCTCCTCCAATCCCTTCTTCAGCAAGGCATGAAATCGGGAATCCGGATCTTCGGCCAGCTTCGCCCGGTCGCCCTGTTCCAGAATCTTCCCCTTCTCCAGAATCATGATCTCGTCGGCCCGCGCAACGGTTGCAAGCCGGTGGGCGATAATGATGCCGGTCCGGTTCTGCAGGAGTCTGTTCATCGCCCCTTCCAGCAGGCGCTCGGTCGCCGGGTCCAGTCGCGAGGAGGGTTCGTCCAGCACCACCAGACCGGGATCGTGCAGGAAGACCCGGGTGAAGGCAAGCAACTGGGCTTCACCGGCGGAGAGTCCTCCTCCTCCTGCGGTCAATTCCGTGTCGAGCCCGTCGGGCAGTCCGTCGAACCAGTCCCGCAGACCGAGTTGTTCGATCACCTCGAAGATCCTCCTGTCCGGTATCTCCGGATTGAAGAACGTCAGGTTGTCCCGGACGGTCGAATGGAAAAGCTGCACTTCCTGCGTCACCATGGCGACGTGATGTCGCAGAAGACTCCGCTGCGTATCCCGGGGATCGACTCCCCCGATCAGCAGTCGCCCGTTTGTCGGATCGTAGAGTCTGAAGAGGAGTCGCGTCAACGTCGTCTTTCCGCTGCCGGTCCGTCCCAGCAGACCCATCACCTTTCCGGCTTCAAGCTTGAAGGAGACATCGTCCAGAATCAGGTCGCGCTCGTTGTAGGAGAACGTCACGTGGTCGAACTCTACCGAGAGAGGTCCCGACGGCATCGTCGTCCGGACGCCGTCGGTCATCTTCGGCCGGATCGCCATCAGATTTCCCACCCGCTCGATGGCGGCTCCGGCCTTCTGCAGATCGGCCATCTGCTGGATGATCTGATCGACCATTTCCCAGAGCATCGACGAGTACATGTAGAAGAGCATGATCGTCCCGATCGAGACCAGTCCGCTGAAGTAGAGTTCCGATCCCAGGCCCAGGGCGATCACGTCGCCGAGCGTGAAGAGGGTAATCAGAACGAACCAGAATGTGGAGCGGCGCATCCATGCGCGGCGACTTTTGATGAGCATCTGCCGGAGGATGATCTGAAAACGCCGCAACGCATAGGGCCCGCCGCCGTTGGCCCGGATGTCGTCGATACCGGCAAGTCGTTCCTCCAGAAATCCGTAGGCGACTGCGCTCGCCTCCCGTTCCCGTTCGGTTGCAGACATCGCAACGTTCTTCATGCGAAGCAGCACGAAGATGGTGACGGCGGCGTAGAGGAGAACGGCCAGTCCCATTCTCCAGTCCTCGATCAGGACGGTGACGACGATGCCGAGGATCAGGAAGGCTGCCCCTGCGATCCGGACAACGAACTGCGAAAAGAAATTTGCCAGCGCGGTGATGTCGCCGTCCACCCGTTCGATCAGTTCCCCCGGCGTTCTGTTGTTGTGGAAGCTCATCTCCAGTCGCAGGAGGTGTCTGGCCAGATCGCTCCGGAGCATGTTCGTTGCCGTCCATCCGACGTGTGCTCCCTGCCACGAGGCGATGGTTGTCAGTCCCTGATTCAGAAGACTGACGCTGAGGAAGGCGATGCCGAAGCCGACCAGCGTTCCGGTCGGCGTTCCGGTCATTGCCCCGTCGATAAAGCTTCGGACAAACTGCGGGTTGATTACCTGCAGGGCGATGCTTCCCAGGATCACCCCGCAGAGAATCATCGCCCGCCGCCGTTGCGGGCGGAGATAGGTCATGAGTGTGTCGCCGTATTGGCGTATGGAAATATTCATAAGTCTGATTGTTCAGATGCTGGTTTCTGGTACTGTTTGCTCTTTCTCCCCGTGCCTGCGCTATGCTTCAGCGCCCCTCGATGCGCAGACGTGAAGTCTGCGTCTACCTCATCTGACATTTGTCATTGGCCAATCGGACTTCCCTCTTCCCTTCTCTTCATTTGACGCGTTCCGTACTTCAGCGTCCCCCTCGATGCACAGACGTGAAGTCTGCCTCTACTGCCTCACTGACGTCCTTCGCCAATCGCCCTTCGTCAATCGAAATTCTCCACCCCCTTCCGTTCTGAACAACAGAAGGCCGCAGGATCCTTGAACTCCCTGCGGCCTTCTTCATGGTGACCAAAAAGAAAAACCGCAGGCTTCTCGCGGAGTCGCCTGCGGTTTTCCAAGTGTTTATATACTACGGCTTAGAAACGAACAGGCGTACCTCTCCCACGCGGTGCGTCGATAAATCCTATGATCATCTGATAGTAAAGCATCCGGTCTTCTGTTCGTTATAGCTGCCGCTGATGATTGTTGTCGTGAATTGAAGCCACAAAAAAACGGAATCTCTTTTGATGGGCCAACAAAAAAAATCCGAATGACGGAATTGTAATGGCCCGGGAGAGAGATGCAGTTGGGGAGGGGAACACCGGCTTTGGGGGAAAGGTTACCGGAGAATGGAATAAAGGATGGATTTATGGTACGGACATGGTGCACCATGTCCGTACCATAAATCCATCTCTCATCAAAAGCCGGCCAGCAAATCAATCTCCATCTCCCCCACAACCAGCACCATCTCCTCCGGCCTCCAATCATCCATCCATTTGTTTGCCAGAAGATTAAGCT
>CBFGQN010000513.1:0-3422 GCA_965650895.1 uncultured Ignavibacteria bacterium
ACGGTTTTCTTCCATTCAAGGAAATTTCCCGCTCTTACTTCAAGGACAATGCCGTCACCGACATTCATTGTCATTTTCAATGGCTCATTCATATCCCACCTCCATGTAATTGATAATATTCCTGATTACTTTCGAAAAGTAGGAAGAGGCTTTTTGCGGATAGCACTACAAATCTACTACAGAAGAATAGTCAAGCTAGTTGACCAATACGGTGGCAGCTCATAGGAAAACCTGAAGGGCTATTATGGTAATAGCAGATGTCATATTCTTGTGAGTTCTATTAGGTACAAAACAGCCCTCCCGGTCGGACCGGAAGGGCTGTGCTTTATCTGTTCAGTTGTTTGAATCGGTCTTGTACGTGCTCCGATTCCGCCTCACATCTTACGACTGAGCCGAGTCTGCTGCGACGCCGGCAACGGTGTTCTCCTGTTCGGGCAACCCATCGGCGAAGCGTACGACACCGGCTCCGGGATACTCCTCGACAAGTTCCAACTGAAGATCGCGCGACAGATGGTCGTTGTGATAGAGTCCTGCCGACACATGCCAGGTGGTGGTTTCCCCCTTGACGACCCGCGTCAGAAAGACGTCGTCGTACTTTTCAAGCAATCGGCTGTGCATGTCCACCGCTTCGTCGAAGCTGTCGGTGGTCATCACCAGCACCGACCATCCGTTCGGTTTCGTCCCCTTCACTTCCGCATCGAACGTAACGTAGCGGAGCGTGGCCGAAACGTTGCCGTTTCTGACGGTTCGCTCCTCATCCGAAAAGATTTCGATCCGTCCGCTGGTCGTTCCCCGCCCTCTCATGCCGAGCCGTGTGGCGGCCTCGCGTGAGAGATCCAGAACACGTCCGCCGACGTATGGACCGCGATCATTGACCCGGACAAGAACGGCCTTGCCTGTTCTTGTATCGACAACACGAATGATGGAATTGAAAGGAAGGCGTTTGTGGGCGGCCGTCATGCCGTTCATATCGAACCGCTCGCCGTTGGCCGTTTTGCGACCGTGGAACCGGGAGCCGTACCAGCTGACGTGTCCCTCGATCGTCTGCTCAGGATCGATCGCCTCGACAAAGCTGCTGTCTTCGATCGGGCTGTCCGCCGCCTTGGCGGTATAGAGCGAATCGAGGTTGACGGAGACTTCCACTTCCGGAGCGGGTCGCCGCCCCTCCTCGTCGGTCTCCGATGTAGCCTCTGCGGTCTGGAGCATATCCGCAGAGAGAGCAATGATTCCAATAACTCCGGCAATGATCATCCCCCAGATACGAATCGTCCTGCGGGCCGAAGCATTCTTCAACAACGTACTCAAGATTACCTCTCTGAGTTGTTCAACATACTGTCCGGACCTGCTGCCCGGATCGGTCATGATTCCGCGCGGGGCGCAACCACGGCCTCGATAACGGCCAAATGTATGCCGAACGTGCCTTGCGGAAGCTTAATTCTCTTTAATCGTTTTGTCGAAGAGTCGGTAGGTTTTGTAGACGGTCCCCTTCATCATCCGGGCCGCGCGGTTCATCATTTCATTGTCCTCCAGCACCCAGGAGGCCTCCGCCTCCCCATAACCGTGGTCACGCACCATCCGGGTTCCTATTTCGTGATAGAGGACGGCATCGATTCCGCGCCGCTGAAACGCCGGAACTACCCCCAAAACCACGATTCTCCCCCGCTTGATCCTCTTCCTGCCGGTCACCAGATGCCAGAGCGCGCCGAGGAGTCCTCCTTTGCGGTTGCGGATCAGTGCTTGGTTAATATCGGGCAAGGCCAGGGCAAAGCCGACCGGGCGGCGGGCGGCCTCGACGATTAACACAAGATCCTTTGCGGCAACCTGTTTCAGATCTGCAGCCAGCGCGTTGAACTCGTCGCGATTCATCCTGACGGCCCCCCAGTTCGGCTCCCACGCCGTGTTATAGATCTCGCGAAGGATTTCCACATCCTGCTGAAAGTCCGATTTCGGACTGAATCTGAAGGTTCTGATCTTCAGGTTTTCCCGTTCACGGACAGCCGCCTGCACCCGTTCCAGCTTCGGGGAGAGGAACTCCGGCGTCAGTTTCCAGGCATAGAGGTCCTTTACTTTTGTAAAGCCGTATGATTCGATTAACGGGACGTAATATTCGGGGTTGTAGGTCATCAGGATTTGCGGAGGATCGTTGAACCCGTCAACCAACAGACCGGCCTCGTCGTTGATTGACGGATTGACAGGCCCCCGCATCACTTCCATTCCACGCTCGGCCAGCCACTCGGCCGCCGCCGCAAAAAGAGCGTGAGCAGTCGAAATCCTGTCTTCCGATTCAAAAAAACCGAAGAACCCGACCCTGTCCTCGTGGATCCGGTTATGGGTCTCGTTGGTGATGGCGGCAATCCGACCGACAATTTTTCCGTCCCGCTTCGCCAGAAACATCCCGATCTCCGCATGTTGCCAGAAGGGATTTTTCTCCGGATCGAGAAGTTTTTTCCGGTCGGCAATCAAGGGGGGAACCCAGTTGGGATCATCCTTGTAGAGATCCCAGACCATCGTAATGAATTGTTTTTGCTCTGAAGGGGTAGTGACAGGGAATACCGAAAGGCTCATGGCGTCAAATCAGTTTCGTGAAGCGTGCGTGCCCGTTCGTCACGATTGCGGTCACGGCAAAGATACGGAGAGGAGGCCGAAGTGCGATTCGTGAAGATTCGGGGAAGAGATGTGACGGAATTCCGGCCCCGTTCCGGACCGGAATTCCCTACCAGGTCTGCTTCAGACGGAGGCGGAGACGGAAGATGTTGTCCCCTTCGGTTGAGGAGAACTCATCGTTGATCGTGTTGTTGTACTGATCGACGACCGCCCGTTGCAGTTCGATCACCAGATTGTTGAACTTCTCGGTGTCCAGGATCACCGAGAGGGGAACTTCAACGGAGATTGTGCCGTCCTCCGGCGAGTTGACCCGGCCGTTATAACGGAAGAGGACCTTGCCGAGCTGGCGGACAAACTCCACCTTTGCCTGACTTGGATCGGCCGAACTGCCGAGGTCGATGTTGACGTTGATATCGCGGAAGATGTCGTTGAGATAGGGCGTCAGGACAACTCCTCCCAACTCCTGAGCGTTTGAAGCGAGAAGTTCGCCAAGCTGTGTGTTCCCCACTTCCGATACCGTTCGCCCGGTCAGCAGAAGAGCAACGGCGTTGGCCTCGACCTGCGAGAGGTCGGCCGGCGGTTCTCCGGCAATGGTGTAGGAGAAGTTGAGGCTCAACTGTTCCAGCGTACCGCTCACCCTGATCGTGACCGTAAAGGGTTCGTTCCTGTTGTTGATGCGCCGGGTCCCCTCATACGTACCGCTGATGTCAAGAGAAGGGTTGGCAATATCGTCTTCGAAGGTGACCGATCCTCCGGCATCAAAAACCTTGAAGTAGAGAAGCTGGGAACCTTCCTGCAGAAGAACGGTCCCCCGCAAC
>CBFGQN010000514.1:0-3409 GCA_965650895.1 uncultured Ignavibacteria bacterium
AGTTCGGTCCCGGCTTTATCGCATATCACGACAACGGTGATGTCTCGGTCCTTTTCCGTGCCTCGTTCAGCGGGACAACCGATTCGGTCTGGCTGCGGCTCCCATTTGCCGGTGAGGAGAGCATCAACGCCACGGTCTTTGAAGACGTGCAGAATGCGGGGCCGGCCAGAGTGGAGAACCGGATGATCTACACGGCCGATCGTACCGGTTCCACAACGGTGACGGTTGCCGGCGGAGAAACGCTGGGAGCCGAGAAGATCGTCGGCAAGCTTGAGAGTAAAATTACCTATATCATTTCGGGGCAGACGGAAAACGAACAGATCATTGACAACAATCTGGAGTTCTGGTTCGCCCCGCAGATCGGATATCTTGTCTACCAGAAATCGTCGATCACACAGCAGGGAGCGTCGATCGGGGCCGGGTCCTACGCCGAACTCATCAGTTATCATCTCAAGTGAGGGGAGAAAATATGCGATTATTGCAACTGACGGGGATGCTTGCGATACTGCTGACGGTGGCAGGCTGCGGAACGGAACCGACCGATCCGGGGACCGAGGGGACGGAACAGAATGCCGATACTCTGGTTCCGGGAGCGGGAAGTCGTTATCGGTTTGACGTCTACGCTCTTGACGCCGCGGGCAGGCAGGGCTCAACCGTGCTGAATCAGGGAGATTTCCAGGTCACTGCCGTGAACGAATCGTATCGGGGTCAGCAGGGACTGGTCACGCTTCTCGACACAAAGCAGAACCGTCTGCTCTATGTAAAGTACATGCCGAACGGCGATCTCCTCTACTACTACGCCTACTTCTCTCTCCTCTTCTATCCTCCGATGGGCTCGGCATGGGTACGCTTTCCGTTCGGAGGGGGAGAGGCTGAGGGTGGTATCCTGGTCGATTCCAGTTATACCTCCGAATCGGGAGAGAGCGAACGATTCCTTGTGGAGCGGGAGGCGACGTATCTGGGGACTGAGGAAATCACCGTAAAGGGAAAACGTTTTGCGACGGTGAAGGTGGAGGAACGGCTGCAACGGACACTCTTCTCCGAAGGAGAACCGGAATTGAGGCTGGTAAATGTCCTCACCTACTGGTACGCCCCGGAACTGAAGTACTTCGTCCGGATCGACGCCTACAACTATCTGGGCAATCCGGCCGATCCTGCCCTGCAGAACGCTTCCAGAGATGTTCTGGTAGAGTATGACGTGAAGTAGGAAGCCGGACCTTTCCGGATACGAAAAACGCCCACCGGACCAACGCTGAAAGCGTTCCCGGTGGGCATTTCTTTTACTATCGAAGAGACGGAGATAAAGGAAGAGACGGATTCGATAAGAACCGCTATCTCTTCCGCTTATCAGTCGCGATTCCCGCGCCGGTCTCCTCCTCCTCTGCGATCTCCTCCTCCGCGCCGGTCTCCGCCGCCGCGTCGATCCCCCCCTCCGCGCCGGTCTCCGCCGCCGCGCCGGTCTCCTCCCCCTCTGCGATCTCCTCCGTCGCGACGTTCGCCCGAGGGACGGTCTTCCCATCCTTCCGGCTTCGGCAGCAGAGCTCTGCGGCTCAGGCGGTACTTGCCGTCCTTGGCTTCGAGAAGCTTGATCTCGATCCGGTCGCCGACGCTCAGCACGTCCTCCACGTTCTCGGTCCGCTCGTAGGCGATCTCCGAGATGTGGAGCAATCCGGTCTTCTTCGGAAGGAACTCGATGATGGCGCCGAGACCTTCACGAATCTGCGTGACGCGCCCTTCATAGATCTCCCCCTCTTCCGGAAGGCGAGTGATATCCTCGATCATCTTGATCGCCTTGTCGGCCGACTCGCCGCTGGTTGCGGCAATCACGATCGTGCCGTCGTCCTGAATATCGATGTCGGCCCCCGACTCGGCGACGATACTCCGGATGGTCTCGCCACCGGAACCGATGACCGCGCCGATCATGTCGACCGGAATCTGGACCGTCGTCAGGCGAGGCGCGTAGTTCGAGAGCTCTTCGGCCGGACTTGTGATCGTCTCATCCATCTTGTCCAGAATGTGCATACGTCCGTCCTTGGCCTGGGCCAGTGCCGTCCGGATGACATCGAAGGAGAGCCCCTGGATTTTCATATCCATCTGGCAGGCGGTAATGCCGTCCCGCGTACCGGTCACCTTGAAGTCCATATCACCGAGGAAATCCTCATCCCCGAGAATATCGCTCAGGACCGCGACCCGGTCTCCTTCCTTCACCAGACCCATGGCGATGCCGGCGACCGGCTTCTTCAGCGGAACGCCTCCGCTCATCATCGCAAGGCTTCCGGCGCATACGGTGGCCATGGAGGAAGAACCGTTCGACATCAGGATGTCCGAGACGATGCGGATCGTATAGGGGAACTCCTCCTCGCTCGGCACCATTCCCTTCAGCGCCCGCTCGGCCAGGTTGCCGTGGCCGATCTCCCGTCGGGAAGTAGAACCGTAGCGGCCGGTCTCGCCGGTGGAGAACTGTGGGAAGTTGTAGTGAAGAAGGAAGCGCTTCTCATGCTTCGGCAGAAGTCCGTCGATCAACTGTCTGTCCAGACGGGTACCGAGCGTCATGGTCGTCAGCGACTGGGTTTCACCCCGTGTAAAGAGTGCCGACCCGTGGGAGCGGGGGAGAAGGTTCACCTCGCAGGTGATCGGTCTGATGTCCGTCAGTCCCCGTCCGTCAAGCCTGACTTTGTCTTCGAGGATCATCTCCCGCATTGCCGACTTCTCCAGGTCGTACATCAGCGATTCGACAATCGGTTCCAGTTCCAGTTCCTCGTGGGCCTCGCCGGAGAACTTCTCAGCAACCAGACTTCCGACTTCCTCGCGAAGGGCTTTGTACCGTTCGCGCCGTTCCTCTTTCTGTCCGGGCTGCCGTGCATTCTCAAGCACTTTGTTTCCGGCGTAGTCGTGGACCAGTTTCAGGATCTCTTCCGGTGTTCCCTGTTTCTCCGGAATCTCACGCTGTGCGATCTCGAACATTTCAGCCAGTTCGCGCTGCAACGCATTGATCTCGCGGATATGCTTGTGGGCGAATTCGATAGCGTCGACGAACAGATCCTCGCTGATCTCTTTTGCCTCACCTTCGACCATGACGATCGAGTCGTCGGTGCCGGAGACCACGATCTCCAGAATCGACTCTTCCTGTTCGGCATAGGTCGGGTTCAGAACAAACTCTCCGTCGATGCAGCCGACCCGGACATTCGAGATCGGACCGGCAAAGGGCATGCCCGAGAGCAGAAGCGATGCCGAGGCGCCGATCGCGCCGAGCCGATCCGAGAGCCAGCTCTTGCCCGAGCCCGGGGAGCCCAGCACCAGGATCCGTCGAGCCTGGCGAAGCTGCGCGAGATCGGCTTCAGCGACCACCGCCGGCGCCTGTGGCGTCAGAGGGCGACTCGTGCTCGATGAATCGCAAGCCAGGACAGGG
>CBFGQN010000515.1:0-3406 GCA_965650895.1 uncultured Ignavibacteria bacterium
ACACGCTGCTCCATCTCCCTTCGCTCGGGATTCAGGATCAGCTTGCCGTTATCCATTTCAGCAGTGAAGAGGTGCAGCCTCCGACATTCCCGCGAACGTTCCGGGCCGTGATCAACACGAGTTTTCCTCTGGACTTCATCACTGATCCGAAGCGGACTGTGGCGAAGACATCGATTGATGCCATCAATGCGATCGGCGGCACATATACCGGGGCGGCGCTCAGATCGATGATCGCGACGCTGAAGGCCAGTCCGCTTGAAGACCGGGCGCTGGTGCTCCTTGCCGACGGCGGAGCGGACGACAACACGAACAGCCTGAATCCGATCGCGACGGTGATCGCCGAGGCGAAAGCCGCAGGCGTCAAGGTCTTCTCGATCGCCATCGGCTTCGACGAAGATGAGGATCGGGACTACATGCTCTCGCTGGCCAACGAGACAAACGGCAAGGCCTTTTTCGTGGACGACTGCAGCTCGCTTCAGGACGCCTTTGCGGAGATCACCGAGATTGTCAGTCAGGGGGGCGTCTGGGTGGAGCCGTTCAAGATTACCGTCTCGGCACCGCAATTGATTGCCGACAACATTGAGTTCGATTCGCTCTACATTCACGACGATACCTGCATGACTGTGACGCTGACGAATGTGGGAGAGGGGACGGCGATCGTCAACCAGATCGATCTGCTGGATCTTGCGGGTGATCCCTCGGCGGAATATACGCTCGACGGCAGCTCCGTCACCTTCCCGATCCAGATTCAGGAGAACGCGCAGAAGAATGTTGTGATCTGCTTCCGCCCCGGAAAATTGCGTGAGCGGGAGGCGGCTCTCCGGGCGGTCTACAACTCCTGCTTCGATGAGAATGCCACGGCGGTCCTTACCGGTACCGGCTATGCCAGAGCCAACCTCCGCGTCAACGACACGAAGATGGCCCTGCCGGGAGACATCGTGACGATACCGGTCTATGGGGATTCGACCCTCGTCGATTACGAGGTCGATTCCATCGTCTGGACGATCCGGTGGAACCGGACGATGCTGGAGTTGCAGTCGGTCCGTCCCGGAGCGCAGGCAAACGGGGCGACGGTGGTGCAGAGCGGTCCGATTATGGAGAACGGACGCTATGCCGAAGTTGAGCTTCGGGCCGATGGTCCGGCACTCGTCTCGGCCGGAGAACTGGCCCAGATGGACTTTGAATTCCTGCGGGGAGATTCGCTCGCCTCCTACGTGGAAATTACCGGCGGACAGTTCCACGACGGCAACCCGAAGCTGGTGGTGCAGAATGCCGGAATAGTGATTCACGACAGTATCTGCTTCCGCGAGTTGCGACCGATCGAGTTCCGTGGTACCCCGGCCAAGATCACCATCACCTCCCTGTCGCCGACTCCGGCGGCCGGAGATCGGGTGGATGTCGGATTGAGATCGACCGGCCGGGAACGGGTCTTCCTCGATCTGTTCGACTCGAAGGGGAGCGAGGTGGTCCTGAGCGAGCAGCACGATCTGCCGGAGGGGACAAGTCTTCTGACTCTCGACGTCTCGTCGCTGCAGACCGGTGTCTACTACCTGCGTCTGCAACCGGCCCGGGGGAGTGAGACGGTGTACCGGAAACTTGTTATCCGGAAGTAGGGCTGCCCCGGGCAGCGGGATCTCTTTTGAACGGAGCCATATCAACATCAACATACGGATGATGAAGACTCGACAGCATATCACCCGATTCGGATTTCATGCCACACTCCTGTTGCTGGCTCTGTCTCCGGTTCTCAAAGGACAGGGGAGGGGGAGCGATGCTCTGCTGCACGAACCGGTGGTTCGCTATCAGTATATCGGCGGCGGGTTCGGCTACGGCTACTGGAAGAGCGATGCAAGTTTCGGCGTCACCGACAACAGTCTCCCCTGTGCCTTCTTTTCCGACGGTGAGGGGGACGGCGTGGTCGCCGAGGCGAAAGCGATTCTCTATCCCCTGCAAAGTACCTGGTTCATTCTTTCTCCCCGACTCCGCTACGAGTCCCGTTCCAGCACGTTCATCACCCCCCTGGCCGGAGAGCCGATCAAGGGAGAGAACAACGAACGGGTGATACTGCAGCAGGAGGCCCAGGTCGACGGAGATTTCGGGACGCTGACGCTGGAAGTGATGGTGGGACTGGAGATTGCCGAAACGGGATTCTACGTCAGTGGCGGGGCTTCCGGCGGATTGCTGATCGACGGTTTCTATAACTATACCGAACGCCTCCTTTCACCGCAGGGCTTTGTCTACGCCGGGACCGGCACGAATGAGCAGCAACTGCTCGGGGGGAGAAAGTTCGATAACTTCGGCACGCTGGTTTTCGATCTGCGGGGAAGTCTCGGCTATATGTATCGACTCAGCGATATGTTCGCCCTGAATATCGAGGGGGTCTACAGCCATCCCCTCACCTCTGCCTTCAACGCTCCGGATGTGCTGAAGCAGCAGGGAATCTTTGGAACACTCGGTGTACTGTATAACTTCGGAGACTGACAAGACGATGCGCTACATTACACTCGCGCTGCTGACCCTGATGACGGTCGGCGTTGTACAAGCCCAGCCCTTCCTCGTATTTGATGATCCCGAGTTTGTTGTGCGCAATCTGGAAGTCGTCAACTCCGAACAGGATGATTACGCCCCCTTCGCGACGCCGAACGGTGAGTGGCTCTACTTTACCTCCTCACGCCTTGAATCGGCCGATCTCTTCCGGTCGCGACGCTTTGCCGCCGAGGGAATCCACCACGAAGCCCCCGAAGTCCTCCGGGAATCTTCGGTCAACACAATGAAAGATGACGGCATCCTCAGTGTCCCCGTTCCGCCGGAAGTGCAGATCGACTATGCCGGGATGGAGGGGGGAAACGTGGGATGGAGCAGACCGATGACCGGCGTGATGGCCAGCGGTTCGCAGGTCCGCCATTCGTATACCGGACTCTACACGTTCACCATGGCGGCAGATGGCTCAAGCATCTCCGATGTCGTCGAACTGACCTCGCTGAACTCCCGGAAGTGGGAGTCGCAGCCGACCATCTCTTCCGACGGTACGTTCATCATCTTTACCTCGACGCGGAAAGGGGGAGTGGGAGACAAGGATCTCTGGATCTCCTACCGCCGGCTTGACGGTTCGTTCGGGACGCCGGAGAATCTCGGCAGACCGGTCAATACCGGAGATGACGAGATCTCTCCCTTTATTGCTCCCGACGGCAGAACGCTCTACTTTGCCAGCAACGGCCACGAAGGGCGGGGAGGCTTCGATATTTTCATCACGCAACGGGATGAGTCGGGGAACTGGAGCACGCCGAAGAATCTCGGGAACCTGATCAATTCCGAAGCGGATGATCTCTTCTTCTACGGAATCAACAGGAATACCTGCTATTTCGTCAGCGACCGGGATGGAGGGAAGGGAGGTCTGGATATTTAC
>CBFGQN010000516.1:0-3402 GCA_965650895.1 uncultured Ignavibacteria bacterium
AGAGTATTACTGTTTTCCGTATGCCTGGAGGTAGGGTCTCATTTCATTTTGTTCTTGAAGTTTACTGTTACGTTCCGGTATTTGTGAAAAGACTTTCACCAGCATCTGCTCCTGAATTCTTTCAAAAAACGCCAACATCTGGGTGGGTGTGAAACAATTGCATACACTCTTGACATGTCGTATCATGCGCCTTCCTGAAATAAGGAATTCAGCGGGGAGGCGTGGAGCAGAGTAAGTGTAACGGGTGAACACTCGCTCAATAAGCGGCTCTGCGTCTCCCTCTGAACTCCAGCTTCCCATAACGAGTAACGAAGAAGACCATGCACGACAAGCGTTACTGGCTTTTCAAGACCGATCCGGAAACGTTCTCGATCCGGAACCTTCAGGAAGAGGGGATTACGCCCTGGGACGGAGTCAGAAATCCGGAGGCGAGAAACTATATCCGTGACCACATGCAGCCCGGACAAAAAGTCCTGTTTTACCACTCGGGAACACGGAAAGAAAAGCCGGCCGTTGTCGGTCTGGCCACTATCGTTTCGGAGCCGATGATCGACCCGACGGCCTTTGACAGGAGTGAGAAGTACTATGATCACTCGTCGAGTCGCGACAACCCGAGGTGGTACATGGTAGACTTGCGGTATGACTGCCGTTTTGATCAACCGATCGATCTGGAGGAGCTCCGTTTGCGTCCCGGCCTTGAATCCATGCGCCTGCTGAAGCCGGGTCACAGACTGACGATCCAACCGGTTACCGAGGCCGAGTGGAATACGATTATCGCCATGCGTCCCGTCACTGCTGAAACTGTTGACCAGGAGTAATATGCAGCACACAGTCGCCGTAACCCGAAATACCGTTGCCGATCTCCAGGCGATGCTTGATGACGTCAATGCCGTCGAGCAGGATGAGCTTGAATGGCGGATCGAGTCAATGCGAACAAAACGACGGGATCTGCAACGTAACGCTCTCGTGACGGACTCGCAGGAGAGCGGACCGTCGGGCTGTCTGCTGACGCTGACCCGGATGGCCGATGAGGGGGAGCTGCTTCTGATCTACTACTCGGCTCCGCTAAGTAGCGGCATGAAGATCGCCGAAGTTGCCTCATTCGCATCCACGCTCTTCTGGCTCAAGTCATATGCAAAGCCGGTCATCGTTCAGGCGCCGGGACATTCTCTCTTCATTCCGGATGAAGTGGCCTCCTACAACATCCCCTTTCTGGAGGATTCCGATCTGTCGATCGGCAACCGGCTCGGATGCATCTCTCTGTCGCTCGCTACACCGTTCGATTCGGCTGCAGTCTTTCGTACCGTGGTGGAAGGATTTGCGGTCTGCTTGAAGACGGAGAGCCGTCTTCGGGTGATAAGCGTTGAACGGGAGAAACGGAGCCGGTGTGCCGGCACGTTTCGCAATCTTTATCATGTGATTCAAGAGGCGGAAGAGAGCATGAGAAAACCGGGTCGGCGCAAAGGAAGAACGTCCGGTTGAACCGATTCCCGCTGATGAAAAAGCTGTCAGACAAGCAACTGCTGGCTCTTCGGTTGATTGCCTCCTATATCGAGAGACTTGGTCGGGCTCCTACCTTTCAGGAATTGGCCGATGAGCTGGGTTTGAAAAATCGTTCCTCAGGTCTGGATTACGTTCGCCGGCTGCAGCGTAAGGGACTTGTCGATGTTCTCCATCCCTGTCCGAACACCACCCAGGTCCGGATTACTCCGACCGGAAACCGCGTACTCGGACAGCGAGCCATGCAGGACGAGAACACGACGTTGACGTTCCGGTATAACGCTGCGGTGAACGAGATTCTGGATATGCAGCCGGGAGATTTTATCAGCGTCGTCACAACCTCGGCTCTTGAAGCTGATGGATTGGCCATCGGGGATAAGGCGGTGATTCGCCCTACCGGCGATATAGACATCCGCCAGGGGGAGATCTGCCTGATCCGTCTTCCCGATCAGGCAAATGCAACGCTCAGAAAAGTCTCCTACGACAACGGTTTCATCATTCTTTCAAGTTCCAACCCGCTATACCCGGAAGCAAGGGTGCAGGGGGCAAGTGTGGAAATCCTTGGCGTTCTGGTTGCGCGACTCCGTATCCAGAGCTTGCAGTAATCCGACCATCGGACAGTGCTGGTCGGTGGTTCAGACCAGTGATCGTACGGATTTACCGTATCCCTCAGAGAAGCTGGTTGTCCGACTCGCCCGGTGCTCCTCTCTCGCGGCCTGCACCGGGCGACGTCGTATCTCTTCGTGTAGGCGATGTCGAATATCATAAACGAAATCAAACGGAGAATGCTATGGCAGCTCAGGGTTATTTCCTCTGGCACGAATTGCTTACCTGGAATCGGGAGTCCGAAACGGATTTCTTCAACAACGTAATCGGATGGAAGACGATCGATTGGGAAGGGGGAGAGATGCCGTACCGCATGTTCACCAAGGACGGCTCGCGCGAGAAGACCGTGGGAGGAATCCTGGAGATGTCTGAGCCGACTTTCTCGAAAGATATTCCCGATCACTTCCTCGGATACATCGGTGTCGAGGATATCGACAAGTCAATCGAACGTGCCGCCTCTCTTGGCGGGGTGGTTCATCATGGTCCCATGGACATTCCGGAAGTTGGACGGATAGCCGTAGTCCAGGACCCTCAGCAGGCGTGGTTCTGTATGTTCCAGCCGGTTCGCGACGATGAACCGCCAACGCCTGAAGCGGGTGATTTCAGTTGGAATGAACTGGCCACCACCGATTACGAGGCTGCCTTTGACTTCTATTCGCAGCTCTTCGGATGGGAGAACAAGATGGATATGGATATCGGCGACGGCAATGTCTATCGTCTCTTTGGTCCCAAAGGGAGTCCGGCCGCTATCGGCGGAATATTCAACAAACCTGCGGAAATGCCCGGTCCTCCGGCCTGGCTGTTCTACATCTCCGTGAACGATATCCAGGCTGCAATCGACAGGGTTTCGGTGCACGGCGGTACGCTGCTCAACGGTCCGATGGAAGTTCCGGGAGGGGATCACGTCGCGCAGTGTTTCAGTCCGGGGAGTACCCCCTTTGCCCTTCACACAACGGTGGCTCCGGAATAACCTTCGAAAGCACTGACGGTATGCCGATAAATTTTGCTGAAAGTCCGCAGACCTGGAGCGTTGCCGACCTTACGGATCTTCCCGAGAAGACGATTCGGGAAATGGATCGACACGGTATCGGCACTTTTCACGATCTCCTGTCGCTCGGGGTTATGCCGGGCGACAGGAGAGGGTTGGCGGAGGAACTCGACTGTCCGGAGTATCTGATTCACCAGGCGGTCGCCTCCGCCGAGCTTGCCGTTACTCTGAAGCTGGACAAGGGACTCTGGATCTTGCTGATCCGGAGCCGGATTTACGATGCGCGCGATCTGGGACGGTGCGTCTGC
>CBFGQN010000517.1:0-3396 GCA_965650895.1 uncultured Ignavibacteria bacterium
GTCTTTGCCGGAGACTTCAATGTGGACGCCATCAAGAATCCGCGTGCCTTCTTCACCTCGATCCCGATGCTGTACGGTTTCGACTATACGATCCAGCCGGAACCGACGGTCTACAAGCCGACAACCGGACGGCTGGACCGGCAGGCAACCCCCGCAAGCTACAGGCCGCAGAAATCGCTGGACAACTTCTGGATACGCTACGGCGTGAACGTCCGCCCGCTGGGAGTTCCGCCCGGATATGTTATCAACCGGGTGATCGACGGCACCGGCATCCCCCCCGGACTTCCGTGGGACATGCTGGACGGACTGGAGGAGATACAGGCACTCGGAACTCCGGACGAACGGAACTCCGTCTTCCGGGAACTTGTCAACTTCGGTCACCTGGCCGCACCGAACGGGGCGACAAGGGGGGGGACGAGCGATCACCTTCCGATCATTGTCGACATCTGAAGAAGTGTGACCGGGACAAGGCATCGCACCCCATACGAATCCGACAGAGTACCAACAGAGCATTTGAACTTTCCGAACCCATAGAGACGAGATCATGGACTCCAAACAACTGGCCGACCTGCTCCGGGGACAATCCGCACAGCCGCCGCATCAGATTCTGCTCGACGACAGCACGCTGGAGCGAACGGGATTGAGCGCCCTCATCAAACAGGACCTCCTGCTGGCGAGCGGCGCGCTGGTCCTGACGGTCGATCCGGATACCATTCCGCAGAATCCTCCGGCAACGGGATTCACGCTGGATGCGACCGTGCCTGAGGGGACGGCCGCCTTCCTGAATCTTGACGGAAGGGACTGTACGATCGACTTCATCGTCGGCACACAGGTCGATATCGTGATGACCGTGCAGACGCGGGAGGGGGGGGGGAAACCGATAAGCTGGAAGTTCAGCGACAGCTTCCCCGAGCTTGCCGGTCTCTTCTATGATATGCTGACCTACAGCGATCCCGAACTGATCTTCGCCTCGATCGTCTCGGGGAGCACCCCGGTCGGACTGAGCTTTGACGGGAGCCTGCAGATGACCGGGCTGCTGAACTACATCGCGCAGGTCATCGGTTCCAGCAGCAGCTACCCGTTGCTCGGCGAACTGTCGCGGGACGAAAACGAGAACCTGAGCTTTGATCTCGGCGCAAACCTGAACGTCCCCTCCCTCTCGCTCGGCACCATCGTCACGATGAACGATCTGATCGCCGGAGTGGGATACAGCAGAGTCCAGGCATCCGACGGAAGCACGGTCACCCTCGCACAGCTCTATCTGGGGGCAACGGTGACCTTCGAGAACGACAGGGGAACGAAGCTTCCTCTGGATATCCGCGTGCAACTTCCGATGCAGTCGGGCCTGCCGATGCTTGTTCTGCAGGTGCTGCCGGTTCCCGGTTTCGATACCAGTCTGGACCGGCTCGGGAGTCTGATCGGGGGGGAATCGTGGGACAGCTTCTTCACCGGACCGGGGGAGCAGTTGAAACCCTACTTTGAAACCTTCGGCCTGATCGGATACGGTGCAACGTTCGGACTGAGCGACCTGTCGGTGATCTCCTCCAGCCTCAATGTCGGGACACTGAAGGACTGGACGATGTGGGGGGACTACAAGCTGCGGTTGAACGGAAACTGGACGATCGTCTTCGGCTCCCCCTCGGTCTCCACACTTACGCTTCAGGCACTTTTCATTTTCAAGACAATCAACTTCGAGGTCACGGTCGTCCTGCCGAACCTGACGATCAGCGGGCAGCAGACCGGAGACCCGTTGCAGTTGAACCTGAGCCAGTTGAATCAGTTGTTCGACAACGGTCTGACGATTCCGAACGATCTGCTGCAGGTGGAGATTTCGAACTTCAACATCAGCATCGACATCCCGAACAAGCAGTTCAACATCGGCGCCTTCGTCAGCGCCAGCGTCAGTCTTTTCGGGACGGAGCTTCTGGCGATCCAGAACATGAACGTCGCCATCGCCGTCGACGCATCGCAGCCGACGCTCGGCTACACGGCGAATCTGAACGGCATCGTGAAGCTCGGTCCGATCTCGGTCCAGGCCGACGCCACGCTCAGCAACCAGACCGACACCGTCTTCTCGCTCCACCTTGTGGACGAAACGCTCGGCTCGATGCTGAACCATCTGGTCCACCTGGTCGATCCGACGTTCAACGTCAGCTTCGGCGATCCGTGGAACAGGATTCTCGACATCAGTCTGGACGCTCTTGTGCTGAAGGTCAACGTCACCAAGGGGATCGTCACTCTTACCTACACGCTGCCGAACCCGCTCGATCTGGTCTTCATCAAAATCGACTCGTTCGGTCTGAGCTACACACGGGGGAACACGAACGCCAGTACGACGAAGATCGAAATCTCCGGCAGCTTCTTCGGTCAGCAGTTCGGCGGAGGAGGGAACAACGGTCAGTTGGGGGCCAATGGGGCGAACCCGCCGTTGTCGTGGGATCCGATCAACGAGAATCCGCCGGCAATCCCGAGCGGCTCGCCGTCGATCTTCGACCTTCAGTACGCAGGACTCGGCCAGCATATTGCGTTCGATGGAATTGAGCTGACGACGATCACCGAGGTGATGGATGCGTTGCGCAAATCGGTCCTCCCCTCCCCCGCCGGAGCGCTCCCGCCGTTCGGACAGAACGGGCTGGCCTTCAGCGAGGAGAGCAACTGGCTGATCGGTGCGCAGTTCAGCATCATGGGAACCGTGTCGATCAGTGCGATCTTCAACGATCCGAATCTCTACGGCATCCTGATTCAGCTTTCGGGAGAGAAGGCGAAGATCTTTGCCGGACTCAGCTTCGAGATTCTCTACCGGAAGGTGACCGAAACGATCGGCGTCTACCACATCGAACTGAAGCTGCCGGACGCGATGCGGAATCTGCAGTTCGGTTCGGTCTCGATCACACTGCCGGTTGTGGTGCTGGACATCTACACGAACGGTAATTTCAGGGTCGACTTCGGCTTCCCGAAGGGACTCGACTTCTCGAACTCCTTCTCGATCCAGATCTTTCCCTTCGTCGGTTACGGCGGTTTCTACTTTGCACTGCTGAACGGGGCGACCTCGTCGCGGGTTCCGCAGATCACCAACGGCACTTTCTCGCCGGTGATCGAGTTCGGGTTCGCCCTCTCGATCGGCGTCGGCAAGACCGTCAACGCCGGTATTCTCTCGGGGGGCATCACCGTGACGGTGATCGGCATTCTTCAGGGAGTTCTCGGCTGGTTCAATCCGACCGACAACTCGCCGAAAGAGGTCTACTACTGGATACAGGGGACCATAGCGATTGTCGGGCGACTCTACGCCACGATCAACTTCGCCATCATCCAGGCCACGGTCGACGTCACCGCTTACGCGAGCGTGACGCTGACCATCGAGGCGCACCAGCCGATCTACATCGCCATCAGCGCCGG
>CBFGQN010000518.1:0-3395 GCA_965650895.1 uncultured Ignavibacteria bacterium
CAGTAATGTATTCCGATATGATCCGAAAATGGATTGATACACACTATGTCTCTGTTGAGACTAAACGTGGTCAATACCCAGTCATAACTTTGGAAATTGGAGAAGAGCCGCATAGTATTAAGTACACCTATGATCCTTTGTATGATCGTATTGTGAAGGATAGCTTATATTATAATGTAGTGCAAAACAAAGGTGCTTGGAGCGATCTGCTGCTTAGTTCAATAGCTGATACGAGTCAAGTAGTCGTTCATTATATAAATGGTCCGCTGCCTCGATCGCAAGGAGTGATGAACTATGATCTTGTGATGGCAGTATTAGGTGTGGATTGTTTTGAGGTGTTCGATGCGAAAAGTGAATTGTCTGACATCTGTGAGTGTCAAAATAAAAGACCTTTAGAATTTTTGATACGATTTCACCCTGCTGCTATCAATGGAGTAGTTGAAAAACTACAAAGATATATTGAAAAGCAGTAAAAGGCAGTAGGATGGTTGGATTGATGTTTTGGCAATGGCAAGCGTTGATCTGATCTGTTATGCAGAAGATTGGCCTACAGCCCTGTTGCATCGGTGAAATCTGTCTCCGTCCCAAAGAGCCGACATAGACTTGTTACGATAAACTGAACACTTGAGCGTTAGGTCCCTTCTGCCAATGAGTGGTTGTAGTCCGCTTCAAACTTCCTCGGTAAGCGAACGTTGGTTGATCAGAGTGCAACGACGGCTTGGACTGTGTCGCCCTTCGGAATATCTGAAAATTGCCGACGTGGACAACCTGACGACGGGGAACGGTTACCATTACTTTGCCTTCAACCGCTTCAACTGATATCGTATATGGTACCGGGGAAAACCGAAGTGCTCTGAAAGTTCCTCGATGCTCATGGTCTTCGCAAGGCGGCGCAACTCCTTGTCGTTGCTTCGATCCCAATGATACTTCGGTGGTGATCCGATCAGTGGCAGTTTCAGTACTCTGGAGCGCTTCTCGATTCCGCCGACTGTCCGGTTCAGAATTCGGGCAATCTCCTTCCTCGATGTCTTCCCGTGGAGTTCGCGCAGCTTCTCATCTTCCCATCGTTGCCATTGCCGACTTGACAACCCAAGCGATTGTATACGGGAATAGATCGCGACCACTGTGCGGTCAAGCTTTTTCGACAGTTCCTCGACCGACATCGTCTCATGTTCCTTTCGCAGGATCGCATCCTCTTCAGCACTCCAGAGCCGGGGCGGGACGCGACCGCTTGTCAAGCCAAGCGTGGAGGCTCGATTCTGTACGGCACCTGTCGACCGGTTCAGTCTTTGTGCCAGTTCCTCCGTTCTCATCGTCCCGTAGTGCTTCCGCAGCAGCGTGTCTTCTTTCTCCGTCCACCGCATTTGACCCAGGTTGATGCGAAGCTCATGAGCGCGGCGTTTGATCGCATACGTGCTCCGGCGTAATGCCTGACCGATCTCGTTCGGTGGATGCTTCTTCCACATCGAACGGAGCAGACGGTCTTCCTCTTTCGTCCAGGCTTCTTCGACAGGTTTGGGAACCAACTCCTGTTCTTCGAGATAAGCGCTCAGTTCCCTTTCTGTCGTTCCCAACTCCCGGGCAATCTCCTCCAACCTCCTGCGCCCCAGCGATTTGAGGATTCGATTGTGTTGACTGGATGAAGGGACGAAGGGAGGGAGGGCGTCTGGCTGAGCAGGATCGACGTTCTGCTTCACCTCTGCCATCTCGTTGCGCAGACGTTCCATGCGGCCGGCATCGAATCCGGGCAAACCCAGTGTCTGTGCTCGCATTTGCGTCGCCCCGGGAGTCCGCTTCAACATTGCAGCGGTGTACACTGTGCCGTGTGTCGTATAGTATTGCCGGAGAATCTTCTCATCGTCGGCCGTCCACGGCAGGCGGTGATTCTTCAACGAGTTCGGCGGTGGCGTGGGGAAGTGTTGTGCGTAGGTATGTTGAGACTTCTCCAGGGCTTTTCGTTCGAATTGTGCCTGTTCTTCCTCGGTCCACTGCTTTGTCCTGCGAACCCCGAGTCGGGAGGCTTTCAGCCTGATGGCCTCGATTGTCCGACCCAGTATCCAGGAGCAGTAAACGTCTCCGTGTGTCGGGTAGAATGTCCGGAGTTTCTCCAGAGCGTCGTCGTCCCATTTGTGATGTTCCTGAAAGGCACCCGGTTTCGGAACGGGAACACCTTTCGGCCACTTGCCTCCTTTGGTGTTTGCAGGTTCCGACGGAATCACCACGTACTCTGTCGATGCGGAGGATCGTTTCTTCCGGGAGTTCATGAGGTTCTCGACATGTTTACGGTTCGGATTGATGTCGCTGAAAGATAGGAGGGAAGGATGGAAAAGAAAAGGCTGATCCTGCATTCCGTCTCGTTCGGGACAGGCGTATCGATCTCTGTCTTGTCCGTATGCTGGAATCCTTCGTATTAGCTCAAGATGATGGAGTGAGTCGGCTACCTCCGCCTGAACATTTCGACAAATGGAATCCGCCGCTGCGGATCAACGCTTCAATCGCTGGAGCAAGCGGGGACACGGGGCTCGGATCTTCGTAGAACTTCAGCAGATGGATCTGGAAGAACTGCAGCTGGATTCGACGATTATTCGGGCACATCAGCACGTAGCCGGACAATAAAGCAGTGCCGCAGAAGAATCGCTTGGTCGATCGCGCGGGGGAATGATCACGAAGATTTATGTTACTGTTGATCGTTCAGGACGTCCGCTTGCGCTGCTATCATCGGCCAGCCAGCGAGCCGATATCACTCAAGCCGAAGACCTCCTCTACGCAGCGATCGGTCGAGCGAACATGCGCCGAGGCGATCAGGGGAAGTTGCCGACATGCGTTATTGCCGACAAGGCGTATGACGCCAATATCTTCGTTGCTCTGCTCGGCGACTACGGCATTACGGCGGTGATTCCATCATGGAGTAACCGCATTGGGGAATCATTTTTGGGTACGGAGATACTTTGTCAACGTGGTAGGTTGGATGAGGATCTGATTCGTCACTATGTGAAGTACCAGAAGTCCGAGGAGAAGAAGCGAGAAGACCAAGGCTATGATTTGTTTTTATGATTGACCCTTTCAGGGCCATCCAATCGGATGAACCAGTTAGGATTGCCCGTCTATGTCTTCGGATGAATCGTATTGTTGTGCTATTATTGCTTTTTTTTTGTTCACTATTCCTAGGTATTTTTATAATGAACAGATGCTTTTTATATAGAAAGAACTACATGTTGCGATTAATAGTGGTTTGGCTTTTTATGGCAATTTCTCCAAGTTGTACATCAGTCGAAAATGCCGGCCAACAAGGACTGTGTGAAATAGAAAAGGTTTGCGGCTATAAAGGCCAGTGCCTAAGTATACTCCCGGCCAATCAAATTGCAAGAGTCTCAGGGATGTGAAAGTTGAGGGTT
>CBFGQN010000519.1:0-3391 GCA_965650895.1 uncultured Ignavibacteria bacterium
AGTCCCGCATCGCGGGACGACACCCCGTAGTCTCGCTCGTCAGAGCGAAACCACCTCCCCAGAGCCGGAACAAGGCGCGCTCGCGCGCCGAACCCGAGTCCCGCATCGCGGGACGACACCCCGTAGTCTCGCTCGTCAGAGCGAAACCACCCACGTCGTCATACTCCGCATTCCCGCCACCAGAGTCGTCTTGATCGGATCGGCCGGCTCACCTCCCATCTCCCCGGTCAACTCGAGCAGCATCCCCTCATCGACAAGGAAACGAACGGAACCATCCGGCAAACGATAACGACGACCTTCGATAAGCTCCACCTCTTCCTCGATACCGATCGTCGAGGCAAGCCGGGCAAAGAAGATACCTCCCGGTTTCAGCACACGCCCGCACTCGGTCACCATCTTCCGAAATGCCTCTTCGCTTTCAGCAAAGTGGAGAACGGCATTGCAGATCACCAGATCGAACGAGGCGTCATCGAACGGCAGGTTGCGAATATCGGCGACGAGGAAATTCTCCTCCGGCAGGTCCGGAGCAAGCTTGGCCGCAAGCCGGCGGACCGCATCGACGGCATCGGGGGAAGCGTCGACACCCCGGACATCGAATCCGTTCTGCAGAAACCAGACCAGATTCCGTCCGCCGCCACACCCGGCATCCAGAATCCGGTCGCCAGGTTTGATACGTCCTTTCAGGAGTTGATCGAAGAGATAGATGTCGATGTCACCGAAGACGGTATGGAGATTCATGGGTAACGACTGATTCAGCGGTTCAAGTATAACGCACAGAAGATGATCCATGTCTACGATTTGCCGTATGGCTCAATCAGAACCAAATCGGGAATAACCGAGTAGTGCTTTCGATTGAACGTATAGAGAGGAAGCTTTAACGTCGCTACCGTCTGTCCGATCAGGGCATCAAGCAAACCGACATCATGGCTCAGGTGGTAACGGGAGAAGCTCTTCAAGGCCGCATCACAGCTTTCAGGTGTCGGCCAGATAACTTCAAAATCAGCAGCTATTCTTTCAATTCTGTTCTGTTCAGCTTTATTACGGCATCCTTGCATAAGTTCCATAACAACAAAGCCGGGTAACGCAATCTCTTCTTCTCCCAATGTCGACAGCCACTGTACTGCTGGAGGATACTTCCGTAGCAGGTCGATCATAACATCACTGTCCAGGACTATCATCCCCTGCTCCATTGAGTTGTGACCGTCTCTGTGCCTTCTCACGCAGTACCCGTGCATACTCGGAGCTATCGGAAATATCCGTCCGGTCTTCCCACATTCCGATCACGTCGGACTCCAGCAACTGCCGGGCAGTCAGCCGTTTTCGTTCTCCGCCTTGATGCGAAGTGAGCAACACCAGTACTTCCACTTCTTCTCCCTCCTCCACCGGCAGGTTCCGAAGCGTCAGTTCTCCCCGTTTCTCAACTTTCTGTTGCACTCTGATGGCTTCCATAACGCCCTTCCGTTTATCCATTCATTTCATTCAACTACCGGTCAACCGCACACGGTCGGACCTCCCCGGGATTGTACGGATTTTTTGAAGATATACCCTCTACCCCTCCTCTATCTTCTGCACCACCTGAAGCACGACGTATTCAGCCGGATGAACCGGCGCAACCATCACCTGCACAATCAGATTCCCGTTGAGAATATCCTGTTCGCTCATCGTTGTCCCGAGTCCGCACCGGACGCTGTAGGCGTCGCCCGGCTTCGACCCCATCAGTCCCCCCTGCTTCCAGAGCTCGTTCAGAAAATTTCCGACCATCAGGGTGACGGCGGCCCAGGTCGAGGCGTCGTTCGGGGAGAAGACAAAGAAGCTCAGGGCGTTTTTGATTGACTGTTCGATGTAGATCAATGTCCGCCTCACCTGGATATACCGCCACTCATTGCTGTTCCCGTCCAGCGTCCGCGCTCCCCAGATTATGGTGCCGGCGCCGGTGAAGAGTCTGATCGCGTTGATCGCCTTCCCGCCAAGGGGAATGTTCATCCCCTCCTGATCCCGGTCGGTGACCGCAACTGTCGGTCCGGTCACCGACTGCAGCCCGACGCTGATTCCGGCCGGTGCTTTCCAGACTCCATCCGTCGCATCGGTCAATCCATATATCCCGGCAAGGGCCGGGGCCGGAGGGAGGATGTTCTCTCTGTTGACGATCTCCTGTTCGATCTTTCCCAACGTGGGGAAGGCCCCCTGCAACTGCAGGTCAACCGAGGCAACCTGTCCGGCGGAAAGATCTTCCTGCCCGATCCTTGCAATCTCCTCCCGAAGAGATTCATACGCCCGACTCCCCTTCTCTCCTTCCGGCGGGACCGTCCCGCCGTTGTAGATCGCCGCATTCTCCCACATCAGAAGCTGCTGCAATATCTCACGCGATTCGGGAACGATGCTTGTGAAGTCGATCTCATCAGTGGAAAGAATCGTTGTCTTCAGAAACGGGAAGTAGGCCGCACCGTAAGAAAGGCCCCGCTCGCCGACGCTCAGACGAAAGGCTTCGAAGATCTCCTCCATATTCCCTTTGTCCGGACGAACGTGCGGGGTGCCGTAGACATCGAGAAGGGCAATCCGGTCCCCCAGACTCTCGCATTGCTCCAGCATGGCCTGCGTCAGCGAGAGGAACTGCGACGACAGCCAGGGCTTCTCCGGGTTCCCATCGTTCGGCAGGAGAACCGCGTCGGGAATCACCAGCATCGTCGGTCCCTTCAGTCCGACCGCAACCTCCAGTCCCTTCTCAAGATCCGTACCGAGGACACCTCTCCCGGCTTCTTCATCCGATGTCCCGTAGTCCCCGACGGAGATCACATAACATTCGGTCCCGCCGTTTCTGAAGAAGAATCTGATCGATTTGTAGAGATGGAATCTCCACCCGCTCCCATCTTCGGTCAGGGCAAATTCATGGTCGGTTCCGTCCGCCGGATTCCGGACCGTGATATCCCCTCCGCCGGGCTCGACCTCGGCAAGCTTGTACCGGGACTGCCGCCCCTTTCCGAATGTCCTCTCGAACTCCGCGAGCGACCGGATCATCACCGGCTGCATCAGAAGTGAGGTCCCATCCGTTCCGGTCTTCTCCGTATAGCCGATGAAGAGGGGAAGGGCGGTCGTGGCGCCGACGATACTTTGCGGAAGGGCATCCGCTTCGGTGATGTAGACACCGGGTGTCTTGTAGGCTGTTTTATCCGTCATGCTGCTGCAAGTATGGTTATGATGTTCGGTTGCAGTTTCAGAAAAATGTATGGGCGATGACGATAAGGAATCCAGCCCCCCCTACTTCACCCCGAACAACAACATATTCCCGCTCTTCACCCCCCCGACCACCAGACCGACCTGCACCGTCTCCCCCGGCACCCAGGCGACGCCGGTTCCTCCCTGCGCCGGGAAGGGAAAGGTGCCCTGCGTGTCG
>CBFGQN010000520.1:0-3365 GCA_965650895.1 uncultured Ignavibacteria bacterium
GAAGATCTTCCAGCACCACCGTCGCCGTCCCGCTGCCGATGCTCGCCCCAAGCCCCACACCGCTTGCCTGATGACAGTAGTAGGAGCAGTTGTGGACATTGTTCGTCCCGTAGACGCGGGCCAGCCACTGCAACAGGAAGGCGGCCTCGTTGCTGCTGCGCCCCGAGGAGTAGAAGAAGGTGTGACGCGGGTTGGTCCGACGAAGTGCGGCAACGGTCCGTTCAAGAGCTTCGTTCCAGTCGATCTGCCGGAAATGCGTCTCGCCGGTCCGCAGGGCAACGGGAAAGGAGAGGCGCCCGAGATTCTCCAGTTCGCGCGGAGTGAGCCGGGAAAGTTCGTTAACCGAATGATGATCGAAGAAATCGTCTGCGATCGGCGGCTGCATGTCGGCGGCCATCGCCTGCACGCTCTTCTTGCAGAACTCCGGGAAACTCCCCGCCTCGTTCCGCATCCCTCCGGCCTGTCCCCCCATGCCGTATGCACAGGTCTTGCAGGAGTTCTTCGAGAACATTCTCCGCCAGAACTCGAAGGGACCGGCCCCGAACGATTTTTCAAGAGTGTACCGGACGGCAGCCCAGCCCCCTCCGGATCGTACCTGCCCCATTCGTCCCATCCCGATTAGTTGTTTCTCGGCTTCACTTTCAATTCCACGGTAATCCAGACCGGAATGGCCTTGCCGTTCTGCATGCCGGGAGTAAAGCCGGTATTCTGCACCGCATTCACTGCGGCGGTCGCCAGCGCCACGTCGGTATCGTCCGGCACCAGCACCTGTTTGACCGCTCCTTTCTCATCGATCATCACACGCAGTTTGATCTCGGTGACCTCAGAGACCGTACCCTCGAAATTGAAGTTCCGCTCCAGTTCCGCCTGGTCGAACGTCGGCTTTGCCACACTCCCTTCCGCCTTCGGGTCTTCCTTCGGAGCTTCATCGGACGGTTTCGATGCAAGGCCGTGGGACATCGAGAAATTGACCGGGATCATCGTCCACATCTCGGCCGGTTCTCCCCCTTCGGTGCCGGGAGTAAAGGGCGTTTTTGTGATCGCTTCAACGGCCGCTGCGGCAAGCACCTCGTTCGGGTCTCCCTGCAGCTCCGTCTGCAGCACCTTCCCCTGTTTGCTCACGCGGGCGCGGACCATCACCGTCCCTTGCCAGGATTTGACCTTGGCTTCCTGCGGATAGACAAGGTTCTTCTGAAACGCCTCCTGATCCATCTCCGGCAAATGCGCATCGCCGACGTAGGCCCAGGAATCGGAAGCCCCTTCAGAGGTGTCGGCCGAAGCGCCGTCGTAGACCGCCGTCCACTGATCTTCCGTGGTAAACTTCACCTCCATCATAACCGACATCTCGACCGGAGTTCCGCCGGAGGAGGCGGGCTGGAACTGAAAGCGCTTCACCCCTTCGACGGCGGCCGCCGTGAAGACCGAATCGTCACTCTTCCGCACCGTCACATCCTTTACCGCTCCGGTCTCGCTTACCATCACATCCAGCTCCACCACTCCGTTCTGTCCGCTGAGAAGGGCAAGCTCGGGATAGTCGATCGTGGGGCTGTTCGGCATGATCGCCGGAGGCTTCGTGTCGCCGTCGACCATGTACTGCATGCCGATCGAGACGGAGCCGCGGGCCGGTCCCTGACCGGAAGAGGCCCCACGACTTTCACTCGGCGCCTGAGAGAATGCGGAAAGGCTGTAAAGAAGGAATGCTGCGGTAGCGAAAAAGAAACGTACTCTGTTCATCGTGCTCTGCATGGTAGATATGATTGAAAACCTGAGCGGGAATATAACCGGATCGGTCGGTTAATCGGCAATATGGAATCGTACAGGAATTACCATTGCCATTTTAACCCGAACTCCGTCCCGCTTTGCCGGTGTGAACGGGGTCGCTTTGACTGCGTTAACAGCCGTTTCGGTGAAGATGGCGTTGGTTGATTTAATCTCCCGGGCTTCTCTGACATTCCCCTCCTCATCAACATAGACTTTTACGTACACGACCCCTTCAATACCTTTCGCTGCCGCCTCTTCGGGGTAGGTCAGATTGCTCGCCAGATCCTCTATGGTATACTTCGGCACGGTTGCATCAGGCAGGAACTCCGGATAATCACCCGGATTGAACTCTTCCTTTCCTTCGTCAACTTCCTCTACGGGGGAAATCTCAGTCTGCGATGTAAAATCCGCAAAGCTTGTCTCTTCCCGCTCCACTCTGAACGCAACCTCCACCATCACCTCCATCTCCGCAGCCCGACCGGCGATTGTTCCGGGTTGGAAGGGCATGCTCTTCAGTCCGGAAACCGCTGCGGCAATCAGTCGTCCGTCGGCACCGTTCTCCACAGCCTCCATCCGCAGGATCGATCCGTCTTCGGCAAAGAGTGCTTTCAGAAGAACCCTCCCCTCGACCCCTTCTTCGGCAAGGATTTCCGGATAGAGGATGGCATCCGTTCCGGAGGATGCTTCCGGCGTATGAACCTCGGCCCCCTTCGGAAGGGCTCCGTGGAACTTCATGTCGAGCGTGACGGTCCGGTTCTGTTCCGGCTCCTGGGCGAGAACGGATATGCCGGTTAAGACCGTCAGGGCTGTGCAGAGAAGGATAAGGAGATGTGTTTTCGTGTGCATGTGATGATCTGAATAAGTGATTCTATTCGGCGAGTTGGAATGTTATAGGTATTGTAACGGCCATTGCAACCGGATAACCGGCCTGATTGGCAGGTGTAAAGCGGGTCTTGCGAACAGCCTCTATCGCCGCTTCGTCAAAGATATCGGAATCGATTCCACTGCGATGCACAACGCTTACCTTTACCACCTTCCCCGTCTTGTCTATCGCCACCTTCAGATATACCCTCCCTTCCAGACCTGCCTGCTGTGCCTCCTTTGGATAGACGAGATGAGACACAAGCTCTTCGCTATCATACTGAGGGGGGACGGCATCGGGAAAGAATTCAGGGTATGCTACCGTCGTATCCTGCTCTTCGTCTTCCGGGATTGATTCGAAGTCCTCAAGGGTTACGATAGTTCTCTTCGCAGCAGGCGCATCCGCATTCTTCACGGAGCCGCTCGGTGTGAGATCTTTTACTTCAATCCTGAAATCGGCCGTGACGACAACCCCCATCTCCGCATTCTCTCCATCGATTGTTCCCGGCGTGAACCTGCTCCGGTTCAGTCCGCTTACCGTCGCATGGAGCAGCCGTGCGTCGCCGCCGTTGTCGAGCGTCTCGGACTGCACCACTTCTCCCTTCTCATTGAAAAGAACTTTGAGGCGGACCGTTCCCTCTACACGTTCTTCAAAGGCACTTTGCGGATATGTGATCTCTTCGGCCCCCTGGACCTGTGACGGAAGGACGCGCTTCATGACAGACGCGACGGTCATCGGCCGC
>CBFGQN010000521.1:0-3356 GCA_965650895.1 uncultured Ignavibacteria bacterium
CTCTGCAATCAGCAGATCAACCGTATCGCAGAGGCACAAGAGAAATATTCATCATAAAAGCATAGATCATCATGAAACGCAGAAAATTCATACAACGGGTGGCGAGCACCGGCATCGTCCTGCCGATCGCCTTCGGCTTTCCGAGACTCCGTGCGTTCGGTCAGTCACCGAAAGGCTCCCCCTTCATGCGGCTTGCCGCCGCAGAGAACGACCACATCTTCATCATCATCCGTCTGGCCGGAGGAAACGACGGACTGAACACGACGGTCCCCTACGGCAATGATCTTTACTACAACGCACGCTTTGCCGGGACGGCGGACGATCTTTCGATCCCGGCAAACGAGGTGATCAAGCTCCCCGATTCCAATATGATCGGTCTGCACCCGAGCTTCTCTCCCCTGCTCGATCTCTACAATGAAGGGAAGATGTCGATTGTGCAGAACGTCGCCTATCCCGGACAGAACCTCTCCCACTTCCGCTCGACCGATATCTGGCTGAGCGGATCGGACGCATCGGTCTTCGACGATGCCGGGTGGTACGCGAAGTATCTGGAGGCGAAGTATCCGGACTATCCGGAAGTTCTCCCCTCTTCCCCCTTCGCCATCGAGTTCGGAAACTTCCTGAGCACGACGCTGATCGGCGAGAACAACAACATGGGAATCGCCGTCGGGAATCTGGACTACATTCCGGGACTGCCGGGAGAGGACGATCTGGCAAACACGAAGGCGGGAGAAGAGGAGGCGTATGTGCGGGAAGTTATCCGTCAGTCAAACGTCTTCTCGAACTCCGTCCGGGATGCCTACGAGGCAGGCGAGGACAACTCCCGCCGATATACTACCGCAAGCGGTCCGCTTGGACAAGGGCTGGCGGCGGTGGCCCGGATGATTGCCGGGGGACTGCAGACCCGGATGTATATCCTGAACGTCGGCGGATACGACACGCACACCAATCAGTTGACGACACACGCCAATCTGCTGGGTCAGCTTGCCGGCGCGATCAAGGAGTTCCAGCGGGACATCGAAACGCTCGACTTTGCCGACCGGGTCTGCGTCGGAACGATCAGCGAGTTCGGACGACGTGTGCAGAGCAATGGAACGGGGACCGATCACGGCGAGGCGGCTCCGGTCTTCTTCTTCGGACACGGCGTTAACGGGGGAATCATCGGCAGCAACCCGAACCTGAGCGATCTGTCGGGTCCGGGGAACCTGAAGAGGGAGTACGACTTCCGTCAGCTCTACGCATCGATTCTCGGACAGTGGTACGAAGCGTCCGACAACGAACTGGCGCCGGCCCTCCCCCACACGTTCGACCAGTTACCGATCTTCAGGGTCAGCGGCTCGGGCGTCGCCGACACGGACGCACTTGCCGCAGGCTTCACAATAGGCCGGAACGCACCGAACCCGGCACGGAGTCGCGTCTCGATTCCGGTCTCCGGCGTGAAGCATGGGATGGAGGCTCGTTTCTCGGTCTACACGATCGAGGGACGCGAACTTCTCGCCCGGCCGGTAGCCGCCGGACAGACGAGCGTGGATATCGACGTCAGCACGTTCCCCTCCGGCACCTATATCTATGCGCTGACCTCCGGACCGCTGCGGCGAACGCGGCAGATGGTGGTGAGCAGGTAAAAGGGGGTTCCTTTTATAGAGGGCGCGATTCGAATGCGATGGAAAGGGATGGTCTCTTAAAAGGCATCATCCGTGAGGGAATAACCACAAAAACACCAAGGGCACAAAGAATCACCAAGTGGTACTCCTCCCCTGTATCATACTTCACGCGCCGACTCTATAGTGACCTGAGGAGGTCTTCCATTCGACCGGGAGACCTCCTCGTTTTTCAGGGAGCGATTCCGTCCGGAATCATACCGGCCGCACCACCCCCAGTTCCTCCCACTGCGTCGTATATCTCGGCGACAACCGTTCCTGTTTTGTGTACCATCCCCGATCGGTTCCGGTCGAGGCGATCCGGAGGGTTCCGCTCCCCCATTTGCGGTTGATCCGGTCCATCGTCTCCATGATCCTCCGTTCATCCGGATCGGGTAGTGCGGGATGGAAGAGATTCTTCTGCACACCATCTTCCGAACAGAGACCGTAGAGGAGAACGCCGGCACGGACGTAGATGCAATCATCACGGTAGATTCGCTCAAGGATGTCGTGGGCAGTCCGGACCAGTGCGGGGGTGTGAGAGGTCGGGACCGGAAGCTGTGCGGAGGCGGAGAAGGAATGCCTGTAGCCATATCGTCGCGCACCTCCGTCCGGCGAGAGAAAAACCTGCATTGTCGCGGCAACCAGTCGTCGCCGCCGGAGTTTTGCGCCGAGGCGGGAGGCGAAGGCGGCGATGATTTCAACAAGCTGGTCTCGACCGGACAGCCTCTTCGCAAAGGATCGCGTACAGGTCAGGCTCCGACGGGGCTGCGGCGTTTCGTCAGACCGGAAGCAGGGTATGCCCCGCAGCTCCAGCACCGTCCGGCGCTGGGTCACGTTCAGGACAAGGTCCATCCACCGGTCGTTCACATCCCGCAGATCAAGAGCCGTCCGGATTCCCCGGCTTCGCAGCTTCTCCTTCAATCGTCGTCCGATCCCCCAGACCCTCTCAACCGGCATCTGCGCCAGAATCTCGTCCCGGTTATAGGCGTCCAGATCGGCCACCCCCTCCGGCATCTCCTTCGCAAGCTCCCCGGCCACCTTCGCCAGCGTCTTCGTGGGGGCGAGTCCTGTCGAGACCGGAATGCCGGTCCACTTCCGGACCGTCCGTCGTACCTCGTGCAGCAATTCGATCCGGGCCGCGCCGGGAACATCCGCAAGGGAAAGGAAGGCTTCATCAATCGAATACATTTCAACGCCCGGACCGAAACATTCCAGCGTCGACATGACGCGGCGGGAGAGATCGCCGTAGAGGGCATAGTTCGAGGAGAAGACCCGGACCCGGTGGGTCCGGACAAGATCGCCGATCTCGTGGAAGGGCTGTCCCATCTTCACCCCGAGTCCCTTCGCTTCGGAAGAACGGGAGACGACGCAGCCGTCGTTGTTGGAGAGGACGATCACCGGCACCCCTTCCAGCGAAGGATCGAACGCCCGCTCGCAGGAGACGTAGAAGTTGTTGCAGTCGACGAGGGCAACCGCCATTATCGTACCCTTCGGATGATGTGCGTGACGGTCCCCCAGATATTCGGCTTCTCCGAATCTCTGCGAACAGACCCGAGGTTATCGGTCAACTCCGTTATGCCCTTCCGGATGTTCAGCCGCATGAGCAACCGCATCCCCTCGGTATCGACCAGCACAAGCGACCCGTTCGCTGGATCGAGTCCGCGATCGACAACCAGAATATCCCCCTCCATCACGCCGAGATCTCCCCACGCG
>CBFGQN010000522.1:0-3352 GCA_965650895.1 uncultured Ignavibacteria bacterium
GGTAAGTGTGCTGTTGGCCGGTCCTCCCTGCGTCAACACATAGGTTTGTTCAAAAAGCTGGAACGAGTTGATAAGTGTGATGATCAGAACAAAGAAGAGGGTAGGCGAGAGTGCCGGTAATGTTACCGCCGTAAATCTCCGCCATCTGTTGGCTCCATCCAGCAGTGCCGATTCCTGAAGATGCTTCGGAACCGATTGCAGACCGGCCAGCAGAATGAGCATGTTATAGCCGAGAACTTTCCAGGCCGAGAGGAGGGCGATAGCCGGCATTGCCCAGTCGGTACTCAGCAGCCAGCGGGGTCCTTCGATGCCGAACAGCTTCTCCAGCATCCAATTGATTAACCCGAACTCGGGATTGTAGAGCCAGCTCCAGATCAGCGCAACGGCCACCATGGAACTGATGACGGGAAGGAAGTATATCGTCCGGAAGAATCTGATGCCGGGGAGCCTCCGATTTACTAGAAGTGCCAGGAACAGCGAGCCGACCATGGCAATGGGAACATAGAGAAGAACATACCAGAACGTATTTCCCAAAACATCCCAGAACAGACCGGAATCGATCATTGTCCGGTAGTTCTTCAATCCGGTCCACTCCGGCCTGCCGATCAGATCCCACTCGGTGAAACCGAGGAGAAAGGCGACAACGATCGCTCCCCCGGTTGCCAGAACAATGCCGATTGTCGCCGGTGCGATATACAGATATGGTTCAAGGCGCTTCAGTTGGCCAGTACCTCGTTAATGCGTACGTCGGCGTCGCGTGCTCCGTCTTCCACACTCTTTTCTCCACTTACCATCAGGTCGACTTCCGGCAGGAACCCGTGGTCGCGGAACTCAAGCCATCGTGTCCGCCAGATGCTGAAACTGTAGTCCCGGATCATATCGATCAACACCTGTCGGTTGTACTCCGGCTGAGCTTTCAGGTAGTCGGTCGATTCGGCGATCCGTCTGCTGTTTGGAACGGTGCCGGGAAAGATCTTTGCTCCATACTTCGGCGGCATGTCCTCCACAATCCAGCGAATGAATTCCCATGCTTCATCCGGATGTTCCGATGTCCGGGGAATACCGAATGCCGCTGCTCCCCGCAGATACATCCGTCCGCCCGGTCCTTTCGGCGGCATGGTGATATCCCACGGGAAGGAGAGGTTCGGATTGATGGCATGAGGACTGATGATACCCATGGCAAATCTTCCGGTCTCGAATGGGCGCATCGATCCTCCCGAACTGCTCCCTCCAAGGATCGAGGCATTTTGCGGAGCAACGCCATATTCCAGAACAAGTCCGGTCCAGAACTTCAGAGCTTCGATCGTGCGGGGTTCGGCAAAGGCACTTCTGCTGAGATCGTCGCTGAGAATTGCTCCGCCGAGTGAGTAAATGGTTCCGTCAAATCCGCCGCTGTTGTCCAGCATGAATCCGTACTGGTCCGGCTTCCCGTCGCCGTCGGTATCTTTCGTTAATTGCTTTGCGGCAGCAAGCAATGTCTCGAACGTCCAGGTTGTATCGGGATAGGGAAGTCCGGCCTGATCGAAGATCTGTTCGTTGTAGACCAGAGGATAGGTGATAAGGGCAATCGGCCAGGCTTGCAGGTTCCCATCGTTGTAGAACGAACCGAGTGCAATGGGATAGTACTGGCCGGAATCGATGTCACGACTGAGGTAGGGGGAAAGGTCCGTAAAGAATCTGCGCTCGATCAATTCCTGGGCAAACCAGTCTTCCAGAGGAAGCAGGTCTCCCACATGCTCGCCGGCTGCCGATTGCGTCAGGACCTTGTCTTTCATCACGTTGAAGCTCATCACTTCCTGCCTGACCCGGATGTTGGGGTGGCTTGCCTCGAACTCTGCAATCACCGAATCCCAGACCGGTTTCGCGTCGCTCCACCAGTGGGCTATTCTGATCGTGACCACCCCGTTTTCGTCGGAGCCGTTGTCGGATTCGTTGCAGGCGACCAGAAGGGAGGAGAGGATTATCAGGGAAAGAAGGAGTCTGGAGAGAAAGATCATGGTGAAGTCGGTTATCTGTTAATGATGGTGCTGAAGTAGTCGTCGTCCCGGGTCTGCGCTCGGGCGAGTTCCGCATAGGTTTCTGCGTACAGATCGAGTCGCGTAATCTCTTCCAGGTCTTCGCGGAAGTGATCCGGCTCCCGTTTCAGAATACAGTAGGAGGTGAGCCGTTGCAGGTCAAAATCGATATCGGCATGGGCAATCCCTTCCTTCCTCCCTGTTGCGGCAATAATCTCACCGTTGAAGTCGACGATGCGTGCTGTACCGGGACGGTAACGGCCGCTGAAAGGCGAATAGGGAGGATGTCCCGCCATATTCGCCTCGGCGATATGAAAGGAGTTGTCGATAGCGCGGGAGATCAGTTGTGCTTTCAGTCCTTCCTGCGTCGGACCAAGCGTCACCGTCGGCCAGAGCAGGAGTTCCGCTCCCTTGTGTCCGTATATGCGACAGATCTCCGGAAAGTAGATGTCCAGACAGACCATGACGGCAACCCGTCCGAAGTCGAGATCGAAGACGGGGAATTCATTCCCCGGTGTCACTGCCCGGGCCTCGGCTGCTGTCGGCTGGATCTTGCGGTACCGACCGATAATCTCGCCTCGACGGTCAAACAGTGTTGTCTGGTTGAAGACATGATCTCCTTCACGCACATACCAGTTGGCGACGACGTACAGACCATTCTCCCGGGCGGCATCGCTCAGTCGCGTGCTGGTTTCACCCGGAATTCCCTCCGCATCAAGTTCGTGTCCCGGAACATTGATTGTCCGGAACATTTCCGGCAGCAACAGAAGATCGCATCCTATCGCTCCGGCTTTGCGAATATAGTCGCATCCCCGTTCGATATTCTGCTCGATTGTATGCCTCTCATCTTCCACCAGAAAGGCGACCGTACCGATTCGTGCTGTTCTCATGGCCGAAAGATAGGGAGGCGGGATCGCAAAGAAAACAGAGGGGGGCGAAAAACGATGAAGCGGAGAGGACAGACCGTCGCCTTATTCTCGATCGATAATGCAATAGAGATAACCGTCGCCGCCGACGACCAGAATCTCCGGAAGGCCGTCTGCGTTAAAATCGCTGATAATCGGCGGACCCAGACTGAAGTCGAACTGCAGCCGCCACTTCACAAGCCCCGCTCCGTTGCGGGCTGCGCCGAGAGCGATCACTTCTCCTTCACGTGTACTCAGAATGTATTCTATCCGTCCGTCGCCGTCGATGTCGCACGTCACCACGTCGGCGGCGACGCTCCCGATGTGGAGCCGCCACTTCTCAATTCCCGTATCGGCATCCAGACAGATGAAATCGCCATCGGCAAGGCTCAGACCGACCTCCGTTTTTCCGTCGTTGTCGATGTCGGCAAC
>CBFGQN010000523.1:0-3351 GCA_965650895.1 uncultured Ignavibacteria bacterium
TTCTCGGTGTATTCCGTGTAGACCTCGTCGAGATAGGTGTAGGCGGCCGTGAACTCCTGATTGATCTGCCCGGCCAGCGCTTTTTCTACTTCTGCTGAAATCATATTTCGTTCACTCGATTGATGAATATGTCAGTTCACTTCCCGATCGTGTCCCGTCCCGCCGACGGACCGCAGCCGGAATATACCGCCCCCGGGGGGTAGACTCAAAAGGTTGTTTGAAGATGAGGGAGTGGGCAGGGAGCGATGAACAGTCGGCTTTCATTTATGAGCAGTTCGTTTTGCGCCTTTGTTCTTTGCGCCCTTTGCGTGAGCGTAATTCCGGATAGAGATGGGAAAATCGGCTTTCAGACGCAGGAATTTGACGGAAACGATGTGGGCACCGGCCGGCACCTCCGGTATAATCGACACAAACGGTTAGAAACGATCCTTGCACAGCCTTTTCCACTTCAATAAATTTGGGGTTCGCCGGATTCATCCCCTTGCGATATACCAGGGCAAAAGAGTCAGCTAAAACATATAACGGAACCAGAGAGAACGATCATGGCAAAAGCACAGGCACGGGAGATCATCAAGCTCCGCAGCACGGAAAGCCCCTATATCTACACGACGACGAAGAACAAGCGGAACACCACCGAGCGGCTTCAACTGAAGAAGTACGATCCGGTTGTGAAGAAACACGTGATCTTCAAGGAGCAGAAATAAGCTTCCGGAACAAATTTCGCAGGATGAAAAAGGCGTTGTCTCGACAACGCCTTTTTTGTTTGCCCTCTCCTCTGCATATCTCTAATTTTCTTCATTGATATCCTACCCCCGAAACCGTCAACCATAGGACCACAACCATGATGCGATTTTTGCTCCTCTCCCTTCCGGCCATGATTCTGGTCGCCTGCACCTCCGACCCGCAACCGCAGGAAGAAATGCCCGCTCCGGAGATCACGTTATCCGACGAAATGCTCGATTCGCTGGGACGGGAGATCGAAGCCCAGATCAGCGTCGGGAATCCGGAGTTGTTCGACCGGCTCTTCCGGATGGATCGGCTGTTCGAGCGGATGATGTGGCCCGAGACCCCGACCGACGCCGAACGGGAACAGTTCATGACCGGCTACCGGCAGGCGGCCGAACTTGAGGGGGGAAATCTCAGCGAGCAGATCGTCGCCCAGTGGTACAGCCAGGGCTCTATCCGCTTCCTCGGCGTCCGGAAAGATTCCGGAGGAACGAAGCTCCTCTTCCGCTTCTCATCGCCGACCAGCGGATTGAACTACATCGAGTTTCTGGTGGCCGACGAAGGAGGAGAACCGGCACTGATCGACATGTACACCTCGATGCTGGGGGAGAACTACAGCGCGACGATGAAACGGACAATGCAGGATCAATCCAGTCCGCTCCGCAACCTGCTCGCCAAGGCAAAAGGGGAGGACGATCTGAACGACGCGCTCACCAGAATGAGAGAATTGCTGAATCAGGGAGAGTTCCAGGGAGCGCTCGATTATTACGACGGATTGCCGGAATCGACCCGGCGTCAGAAGCTTCTCCACCTGCTTCGGATTCAGGCGGCCTCGCAGCTCGAAGACGATGCACGGTACGCGGCAATCATCGAGGACACACGCTCCATCTTCCCGAACGATCCCGGACTCGATCTGCTCCTGGTCGATTACTACACGATCCGGGAGCGTTACGACAGTGTCCTGATGCTGATCGACCGACTGGATCAACGGATGCACGACCCGTACCTGAACTACCAGCGGGGAGCCATCGCACTGGCACAGAAAGATTACCCGAAGGCCGTGGAATACGGCGAGGCCCTGCTCGGCTTCGACTCCACTCTCTCCGAACCGTATCTCCTGCTGATCAGCATTGCGCTTGAGCAGGAGGATTATCCCGCCCTGGCCGAATATCTGGAGCGGATGCAGTTGAGCGGAGCGGACGAAATCGCCTTCGAGAACATCGATGCCGATCCGGTTCTGGCCGGCTTCGCCGCGTCGCCGGAATACAGGGAACTGGAACGGAAATACAGACAGGAAACCCCGGCATACGAGTGAACAAAAAACGGATGGAGACGAATCCGCGCCGATCCGTCTCCATCCGTTGTATCCGTGTACGATTTCTCTGCCGGCTCTGTCAGAACCCGACGCCTGCCGGAGTTCCTCCCCCCTCTCCCTCGCCACCGTCGCGACGCTGACGGCGACGCTGCTGCATCTGATCCTGCTGACCGAAGTTCCACGAGAACGTAAGTGTCCCGCGCCGTGATTCCCATTTGCGGTTTACCTCTACGTAGTAGCTGGGATCGTCACGCATCAGATCGAATTTCATCGTGTTGAAAATATCGCTTACCCGCAGACTGAGACTTGCCCGCTTCTCCAGGAACGTCGCCTTCAGCGCTCCGTCCAGCGACTGCATGGCGGTAATCTCTCCGCGACTGATCTTGATCGGCGCGCGGTAGAAGTAGTTCGTCTGAAAGTCGAGCCAGGGGAGAATCGTCAGCGTGGCGTTCGCACTTGCGGACCATCCGAAAGCGTTGTTCGCCAGATCGGTCTCGACGTTGCTTCCATCCAGATCAAACTGATAGAGACTGAGATTTGCAAAGCCTCTGAGCCGGTCCTTCACGCGGAACGTCCCCACAACTTCGGCACCGTACGTCTGGGTGGTGGCAAAATTTTCCCAGGTAGCCGTCGAGACGCCGTTGCTGTCGACCGTCAACCAGCGTTCGATCAGATCGGTCGAGTAGCGATAGTAAGGGGAAACGCTGACCGATCCCCAGGAGGTGAACTGATTGAAGCCGAGCTCGATCGCGTCGATGTATTCCGGACGGAGATAGGGGTTCCCCTGACGCAGATTCAGGCGGTCTTCATACTGCGGGAACGGATTCAGTCGCCAGACTCCCGGACGATTGATCCGTCTGCTGTAGGAGGCGCGAAGCCGGGTGGCCTCTCCCAGAGAGTAGGAGGCCGAGGCGCTCGGAAAGAGACTGAAATAATCGTTCTCGAAGGTCTCGTCGGTCGTCACCAGATCGAAATCGGTCAGCGCCTGTTCGGCCCGCAGACCGACCTGCGCGTCGAGCTTGCCGAACTGATGGTTGTAGATGGCGTAGGCCGCGTGGATATGTTCGTCGTAGATGAATTCATTGTTCAGATCGACATCCGGCTGGAACTCACCGGCAACCGGATTGAAGCTTTCGGAATAGTACGTGTTGTTGATCCGCGTCAGGTCTCCCTTGTACCCGGTCTCCAGTCTCCCCTTCTCGCCGATCGGCCTGATATAATCCACCCGGAAGGTCCCCCCGAAGTTCCTGTCGTTGTTCTCGGTCAACTGGCGCGCCACCACCGAATCGCTTGCGAACTCGCCGTTCAGG
>CBFGQN010000524.1:0-3337 GCA_965650895.1 uncultured Ignavibacteria bacterium
CGTTTCGCCGCTCACCGAATGCAAAACGATCACACAACGGGAATTCAGATTTCAACAATAGATCAACAGCAACTCAGGGAGCTTTCACAATGGAGACCACGAACCGAAACCGCAGGAAATTCGCCTTTCTCGTCCACCCTCGCACCAATGTCCGGGAAGATCTCGGAAATATCCTGAAGCCGCTCGGCCTGATCCCGAACCGGGTCTACAACAGCGCGCTGAACCATCTTCCCCTCCCCCCCTTCAACATCGGCGAGGTCAGCTTTGCCGACCGTCCGAACGAGACCGCCGGCTATATCATCATGGTGCCGCAGGGGGCGCGGGGGATGCTGGAGCAGGGACGGAGCAGGGTGATGCCGAAGATCGAGGCGGCGGTGAACAAGGCGGTAGAGATGGGGGCCGAGATCGTGGGACTCGGCGCGTTGACCGCAACCGTGGCAAAAGGGGGAACGCTCCTGAAACGGAGAACCGACATCGCCGTGACCAACGGCAACGCCTACACCGCATGGATGACGTTCGAGGGGATCAAACGACTGCTGAACGAATTCCCGACGCATAATCCGACTATCGCCTTTGTCGGCGCCACCGGGAGCGTGGGAAGCAGCGTGGTGGAACTTGTAGCCGAGTCGGACCTGACGGTCAACATGACGCTCGTGGCACGGGACATGCCCCGTCTGCGCGGGCTGGCAGACAAGGTCCACCGGACCGATTACTGGACGAACGTGAAGATCTCGAACTCCATCGATGCGGTAAAGGATGCCGACATCGTGGTCCTGATGACCAGTTCGGCCGACTGTCTGCTGAAGAGCGAGCATCTGAAGCCGGGGGCGATCGTTCTGGACGACACGCAGCCCCGGAACACCGATCCGAACCTTGCCGTGGAGCGGCCCGACGTTCTGATCGTCGACGGCGGACTGGTGGCGGTGCCTGGCGTGGAGATCAACGCCCACATCGGTCTCCCTCGCGGACACGCCTACGCATGTCTGGCCGAGACGATGCTCCTGGCCCTGAGCGGTCACGAAGGACATTTCAGCCTCGGCAACCCGACCCGTGAGCAGGTCGACACGATCGCCGCGGCGGCCCGCCGGTTCCGCCATCTCGGCTTCGATCTTGCCTCCCTCCGCTCGTTCAACAACCTGATCGATCCGGTGGAAGTGGCGACGACCAGGCAGATCAAGCCGATCCGGAAAGTCATCGGAAGAACGGCACCGCAGGCGGCGTTCGGCTTCTGATTCGAGATAAGAAAGTGCGATTGTCGATTTGCGAATGCAAAAGGTAGCCGTCGGTCTTCAGCCGACGCGAGGAGACCCCGGGATTGTCAAGGCGATATCGAGCCGTCCCGAAGCGATTGAAGTGCGATTGTCGATTTGCGATTTGCGAATGCAAAGGCCATCGTAGGGGGCGACCATCTTTGCCCCACCGGAATTGAAATGCAATTGTCGATTTGCGAACAACACTGAAAACCCGTCATCAGAAATTTCCAACAGCACCATGAACCAGCAACACCATACACGGATCGTGATTCTCGGAGGAGGATACGTCGGCGTCCACGCATATCGGGGATTGATGAAGGGGGCCGGACATCCGATCCGCTCCGGCAGAGTCTCGATCACCGTGATCGACCCGAAGACCCACCACGAATTCCACGGCTGGTCGGGCGAAACCGTTGCCGGAATCATCCGGGATGAAAACCGGCTCTCTCCCCTGCGCCGGGTTTTCCCGAAAGCCCGCCTGATCCGGGGCTATGCCGTCAGGGTGGATCGCACGGAACAGAAGGTGATCGTCGGCCCGGTCGGTTCCGATGAGCGGATCGAGGTCCCCTACGACCATCTGATTATCGGCACCGGAGTCCGCGATACCCTTGAATCGATCCCGGGCGTCGGCGAGTACGCCGTGACGCTGCGCGGACAGAACGGTCCCGATCTGCTGCGGCAACGAATCATCGAGCTGACCGAACGGGCCGAGCTGGAAAAAGATGACGAGAAGAGGCGTTCGCTCCTCCGCTTCGTGATCGCCGGAGCCGGGTTCACCGGCGTGGAGATGGCCGCCGCCGTCGCCGAACTGCTCGGAACGATGCGTCCGGACTATCCGGTGCTCCGGGAAATCGATCCGGAAATCATCCTGGTCCATTCCGGCGGCACGATTCTCCCGCAACTCGGCAACAAGTTCCCGAAGCTCGCCGACTACGCCGCACGGCAGCTTCTCGACTACGGCGTCCGCTTCCGGCTCTGGACCCGGATGATCGAGGTGACGCCGGAGGGAGCGGCACTGAACGACGGAACGTTTATTACCGCCAGTACGGTTATCTCCACCATCGGCACCAGCATCAAGCCGATGCCCGGCACCGGAGACCTGCGCCGCGATGGACTCGGGAGGATATATACTTCGTCCGATCTTCGGGCTGAAGGCTCCCGGAATGTCTGGGTCGGAGGGGATTCGGCAAACGTCACGCACAAAAAGAGCGGCGCCCCGTGTCCGCAGAATGCCCTGTGGGCGATCAAACACGGAGAACACATCGGAAAAAATATCGCCCGGCTGCTAACCGGAATGCAACTCAGACCGTTTTCCTATCCCGGACTGGGTCAGGCGGCAAGTCTCGGAATCGGCAAGGGAATCGTGGAGTTTCGCGGGTTGCAGTTCACCGGGATTATCGGCTGGATGATGCGGCTTTTCTTCTTCCTCCACTTCACCCCTTCACGGCGGGTTGCCTTCAGGGCACTGATCGAGTGGATATCGCTCCCTCTCGGAGGCCGGAACAGAACGCTTTCGCAGACCATCGAGGTGTCGGCCCGGAGACCACAGAAGCATGAATCGGGATTTCTCCGGTTCGGCGACATCACCGCCAACTGGAATTGAGCAGATTCTTTCTATTGCAAACCAACACAGCCGTCGTGGGGCGCATATATAACTAAGGGCGTGGTTGGCGTCCTCACGACAGGAAAGCTCCCCGGAACGAGGATTATTCCCGATCCGGGGAGCTGTGTTTTCAAGGGATAATAATCAGTCGGACGATTTGCCGATTCGTCCCCGCACCGACAACAACGGTATAGCTGCCCGTTGAGAGATCCTGAAGATCGAGCGGGAGAGTACCGGTTCCGGACGGATATTCCCTCACCGGATACTCGCGGGCCATACGACCGAGATCATCGTATATCCGGACGGGAAGTAAAAGCGGGACGGAAAGATCAAACATGAGTGTTGCCGTACAGGAAGCCGGATTCGGCAGAACGCGGACGGCACTCAGGACTTCCCTTTCCTCCCTTTCAATGCCCTTCACAGTCAGCATCGAGGAGTCGGCGGCGGGGGGGGCGGGCAACCACATCCTCTGCTGGAAAAG
>CBFGQN010000525.1:0-3337 GCA_965650895.1 uncultured Ignavibacteria bacterium
TTTCCCTGATACTTCTCTGTGATTGCTCAGACCACAGAGCACACAGGCTACTTTTAAGACACCCTCTCAGGGGCGGATAAACGGGACCAGCAACACATCGTCGGCAAACTCGATTCGCAGACCGTAGAGCCCGCGCGGCAGATCTCCGAGGTTGATCTCCAGACGCTCCCCGGCGCCGCTCCCCCCCTCCAGTCTCTGCATCCGCCGACCGGCCCCCAGCATATCGATAATTCCCAGTCGACCCGAAACTCCGTCGGGAGCGACATACTCGATCAGGAGTCGTCCTCCCGAAGGATCGATCCCGACCGAAGAGAGGGTGATTCTCCGACCGAACGTTCCGGCTCCGAGCGTACATCCCTCCAGAAGAACAAGTCCGGAAAGACTCCGGGAGGAGAGACCGTTCGGCGATTTGACCGTCAGCTCTCCCTCCACGATATTTTTCGGCACGCCGGTTGAGAGCCCCACCCAGTCCAGTTCAAGCCAATCTCCCTCCTCTTCATTTCCCTGTTCCAGGAAGCCCCGTATCGTCACCTTTGCCTGCCCCTCTGCAACCGGCGTCATGTCGACGGTCAGGTGTTCTCTGAGCGACCGGACATCTCCCAGCCAGAGCGATTGCGGATCGTATGTGAGCGTCAATTCAATGACGGCATCGGCATCGAACTTTGCCGGCACCGAATCTGCAACCATCCGCATCGTCATCCGACCTCCCACATCTCCGCTGATCGTATCAAGTCTGAACGCATACGGTCCGTCCGGTCCGGCATCCGGAAGGAAGGCCTCTCCCTGAAGTTCCAACAGGAAAATTCCCTTGTCGGTCCGGCACTCATACAGGGCAGTATGCTGACCGGCAGTGGAAGGAAGGTAGTAGAAGCGTAACGGGGTCGGTTCGCTGTGGATCCGGAATCCTTCGGTAAACTCGGAGGGGAATTCAAATTCCACAGCGTCCGGACTGCCGGTCACGATCTCCTGCACAGTAGCGATCGCTCCCGTATTGACAAGTTCAAGAACCTGACTGTTGAACATTTCGACCTCCGTAGAAGAGAACCGGAGCCGGTAGATCGAATCGAGTCCGTCCACATACTTCGCCGTTCCTCCTCCGATCAGGATCACCGAATCCGTTCCCCGATCCGTGACGATACGGGTTACGGCAACGTGAGCGTTCTCGTCTCCCGGCTCGAACCGTACACGAACGGTCACCTCCTGTCCGGCCATCACAGCAAAGGAAGGGGCAGGAGCCGAAAGGAGGAAGCCGGCATCGCCGAAAAGATCCAGGGAGTTGACCGTAAGCGTCGAATTGCCGTTGTTGGCGATGGTAAACGAATCAAGCCGACTGATCCCGGTCGGCAGCGGACCGAAATCGATCGTATCCCGATCCACCAGAAGTTGCGGCACTTCTCCCCCTCCGATCAGGACCACCGAAGCGCTCCCCTGATCGGTCTGAACTCCGACCACGCCGGAATGAAATCGCTCGTTTCCGGGTTTGAGTTGCACATAGATGGTCACAGGCTCGCCGGCGGCAATCGAGAAGGGAGCGGCGGGAAACGAGAGGGCAAAACCGGGGTCGCCGAAGAGGCTGAACGAGTTGACGATCAGTGTGGAATCGCCGGCATTGGCAATGTCGAATGAATCAACCCGCAGAATTCCGGTCTGGAGCGGGCCGAAATCGACCGTATCCCGACTCACCGAAAGTTGTGGCTGTGAGAAGGCCGAGGGAACGATCAGGATCATTCCGAGCAACAGGGAGGACCGGATCAGTCTGCAGAGCAGCCGTTCCGTTTCCGTCAGGGATCGCATTCAACACTCCTGGAGTACCGTGTGTGTACGCAAACGTCCGGAAGTACCGGACGGCGGGCGATAACGGGATAATGAATAATATAGACCCCCTATGCCGGAAAACATCACGGCAACGGATTCAAGGAAAATCTTTTCCCCCTGCCGGTGATGTTTCCCCTCCTCCCGGTGTCCTTTGATGCAGACGAGAACCTGCCTGGTCGGCACAGGCGCCAAGGGATCGACTTCGGACACGTATTGCATGAATTCGGAAATCACCATACCGCAGGAAACGAAGCCAAGGGAAGAAGGGATGTCTTCGAACGAACGGAAAGGGGCGACGGACGTCGCACTTTTCCAACGTTTTCTGGAGGGGGATGACGCTTCCTTTATGGAGTTGTTCCACCGCCACACTTCCCGCCTCTACTCCTACTGCCTGAAAATTGTGGGGGATGCTGAAAGCGCAAATGATATTTTGCAGGACGTGTGGGAGAGGATGGCCCGCTTCCGCTCCAACGGACGGGAAGCCCCGAGAAGTCCCCTGGGCCTGCTGATCCGGATCACCCGGAACCTTTGTCTGAATTACAAGCGGGACCGGCGTCCCGGCATACCTCTGGAGAAGCTCCCGCGGGAATGGGAGCCCCGCACACGGATCGACGGCATGACCGAGATGGAGGAGGCGGTGATCGTTGCGCTGGATCATCTCCCCGAAAGCCAGCGGGAACTTCTGATTCTTCACTCCTATTCGGGATACAGCTATGAAGAGCTGGCGGAAATGTTTGATGAATCGATCGGCACCATCCGGACACGGGCCTGGCGGGGACGTCTGAAGCTGGGACGGATCATTGCGGCCCTGATCGCGATGGGAGACGATGACGAAGGGGATGATCCCCTTCGCGAAACTGCAGAGTGATACACGGAACTACAGGAAGACGGAAATGAATCGGATCGAACGGGAAGAACTGCTTCGTCGCTATCTGGAAGGGGAGATGAACCTTCAGCAGGAGCACGACTTCTTTATCCAGATTGCTCTCGATAAAGAGTTGCGGCACGAGCTGAAGGCCCAGCAGACGATCGAGAAAGCCTTCCGCAAGGATGGCAGCTACGATATGACCGGCTACGGATCGGTCCAGACGAACGTCGCCGCCATGCTGGCCTCGCTCCCCTCGCCGGCCTCGGCCTCTCCTGCCCTACAGCCTCTGCGCCCTTCCCGTACCGGCGGCAGAGGAGGATGGATCCTGGCCGGAACCGCGTCGGCGATTCTGACTGTCGGGACGTTTCTCGCCCTGCAGCTCACAGACGGTTCGCAGGCCGCCGGACCGGAAGAGAGACAGCAGACGGAACGGCTTGAATCGGTGGAGACCGAGCTTCATCCGACGGAGACGTCCCGGCATTTCGGCACGTCTCCGCAGACCGAAACCTCCTCCGAACTTCAAAGCCCGATACCGCACGATCGACAACAATTGCCGCAGACATCTCCCCTTCGGTCCGGAAACGGTATTCGACCTCATTCCGGCACGACGGCAAACAGCCCCCCCCTCTCGGTCTCCCCCCCTCTTCCGACCGA
>CBFGQN010000526.1:0-3332 GCA_965650895.1 uncultured Ignavibacteria bacterium
CTTCCGCAGAAGCGACAACCGAAGCGTTCCACACAACGGAAATCGGAGACTACAGATGAGCAAGGAACATCTTCACGACTATTTTGAAGAAGCCCGTGCAAGTCAGGGGATCGCCGAGGAGGAACTGATGAACCTCCTTCAGGGGGCTCCCCCTCCGGGACTCTCTCCCCTGAACAACCCTCTGAGCAATCCCGTACATCTGAACGGTGTATCGACATCCATGTTCGCGGGAATGAGCGGCGGCATGCTGATCGCCTCGGTTGTCGGCATGCTGGTACTGGGAGCAGGGATCTATCTGGCCACGACATCCGGTCACCGGATCGAACCGGCCGGTCCGCCTCCGGCGGAAGAACAATCGGGTTCCCTCTCCTCCCGGCTTCCCTCTCTCCTCTCACCGGGCATTGAGGCTCCGAAGATCGGGACGCAAACACCTTCAATGTCCCGATCTGAAAATACCGTCGGCTCACTGAAGAAGATGGAAGCGGCTGTCCCACCCCAAAAGGACGGAGTACAAGAAGTGCAAGAAAAAGAAGTCGTCCCCCGGAGGTTACCGACCGGACGGTTATCGGAACGATATAAGATATCCGAGGAAGCCGACTCTCCGATCGACTACAGTCTGTTCACGATCGAAAATATCAGCGGGTTGAACACAGTCGATCTTGAGTACGCTCCTTTCATCACAACTGATGGTTCGATGCTCTACTTCGTCTCGAACCGACCGGGAGGAATGGGAGGCCATGACATCTGGTATGCACGGCGAACCGATCCCGGCTCGATGGACTTCGATCCGCCGGTCAACGTCGGCCCGCCGATCAATTCGGATCTGAACGAAGGGATGATGAGCATGACCGCCGACGGGAAGGAGTTGTTTTTCACGCTCTGCAATCGTCCCGACGGGGTGGGCGACTGCGACATCTACACGGCTCGCAACGAGGAGGGCGAATGGAAGGATATCCGGAACCTGCGGAGCGTCAACTCTGTTGCGTGGGATTCACAACCTTCGGTCTCGACTCACGGAGATACGCTCTACTTCACATCCAACCGCAGCGGGACATTGGGAGGAGAGGGGGATGCCGACATTTTCATGGCCGTCAGAGATGCCGGAGGACAGTGGAGCCTGCCGGTAAATCTGGGAGGACCGATCAACACATCTGAACGTGAAGACAGTCCGTTTATCGTTCAGGGAAAAGGGAGACTCTACTTCTCCTCGATGGGCCATGGGGGGTACGGAAAACTCGACTTCTTCGCGGCCGAACGGGATGCCGACGGAACGTGGTCACAACCGCAGAATCTGGGAGAACCGTTCAACACGGAGATGGACGAACGGATGCTGACCACGACGCCCGATGAACGGACGTTCTATTTCACCTCCGAACGGAACGCTCCATCGAACATGGGGACGCTCGATCTGTTTCGCGCACGGCAGGAGAAGCCGGGTCTGATAACCGATGTAACCGATGAGGTCTATCTGGCCCCTCCCCGATTGACGCTGTACCCCAATCCCGCCACGGACTATATCTCTTTCCGACTGGAAGGGACAAGGACAACAACGGTGGAAAGAGAACCCCTGCTGATTATCGATCAGAACGGAAAGGAAGTCCTCCGCCTGGAGGATGCACGGGAAGGGAATCCGATTTCCGTTTCCGATCTCCCATCCGGCACCTATTTCGTCAGAATTGCCGGGGCGAAGTCCTCCTTCATACTCAGGAAATAGGGTATGGAAAAAAGATCCGTGATCCCCGGGCCCCGATCGGCACTGAGCCGGTCGGGGTCTACTTTTTTCTTCCAAGTCGCAGTCCGATCAGAACCACCACCAGAGAGACCGCCGTCAGGATTGTTGAGAGGATTGCCGCTGTCCGGTCATCCCCGAGCGTAAAGGCGTCGTAGATGGCAAGGGGCATCGTCTGCGTGCGTCCCGGGATGTTGCCGCTGAGCATGAGTGTGGCGCCGAACTCACCGATTGCCCGGGCAAACGCCAAGACAACTCCTCCGGCCAGACCGCCCCGCGCAAGGGGAAGCAGGATATACCGCCATCGGGCCAGACGACCGGCTCCGTCGAGAGCGGCGGAATCTTCCACTTCCTGACTGATCCCCTCGAAGGCGATGCGCGCCGAGCGGACCATCAGCGGAAAGGCTGCAACGCCGCTTGCCAGGGCTGCGCCAAGCCAGGTAAAGGTAAACTCGATACCGAAGACCGAAAAGAACGTGCCGAGCGGGGCTCGGCGTCCCACCAGCAACGTCAGATAATAGCCGAGAACCGTCGGAGGGAGGAAAAGGGGGAGCGAGGCAAGCCCATCGATCAGATCGGCCCCCACATTCCGCCTGAGCGCAAGCCAGCGCCCCAGCAATCCCCCGGAAACCCCGACGACAAGCGTCGCCGTCGAAGCGACGAGAAGAGAGAGCAGCAGAGGATCACGTATGGTGTCTGTCAGCATTGGCCGGGAATTATTCGTTCGGGTCTGAACGAATATAGCACGAGGTTTCCGGAGAAGGAATGTTATCCCACACTGAATAACACGTAGAAGGGTAACGGAAGAAAGAAGTCCGCAGCGTATGGAGAGTCTTCGGCCATCATCTGCAAGCGTTGAGCAGTCAGTCTGCAGCGACCGGCAGAACGTCGGGCATTGTTCGGAGTTCCCACCCGGCTATGGCGGACAGAGCGGGTACTGCCCCCGCTTGCGCACTGAGCCTGTCCGAAACGGATCGCGCAGCAGCGCCGCACGATCCGGGCATGGCAAGCGACCGGTTCCGGAACCGGTCCACCATATGGCGGCCTAACGATCATGCCACACACACCTCCGTTCCGAGGGAGTGCAAGCTCGGCCTGCACACCCGACTGCAACGGAAGGTGTAGCCAACAGCGTTGCCGCCGTTGGTTGCGTACGCTCCGGCGGTCACCCTGCCGGCAGGGCCCAGTTTTTGGTCGGTTAGGGTTCCGTACATATACGGCAGAGCAGAAGTCACGTATCAGGCAACTCTCCCTTACCGTTCCTTTTCTTCTCTCCCTTGTGGGAAGGGGCCGGAATGTTGGTGTGGTTATCAAGGAAGTAATCGTAGTCCGCACGGCGAACACGCCAGACTTTTCCCACTTTGATTCCCCGCACAACTCCCTTGCGAAGCCACATGTAAACGGCCTTGACGCTTACACGCAACTCTTCGGCAATTTCCTCGGGTGTGATATAAGCCATACCTCTTTGGTCCGTTTCAGGCAGCCTGATCCTGATGGCGACAGATACTGCCGCTTTGTTTGTTTTAGGTTTCTTACATAGTTTTTGTCCCGTTAGTTCAGCCACTTTCAATATACAAACAAAGCGTTCCAATAACAAGTCGTT
>CBFGQN010000527.1:0-3324 GCA_965650895.1 uncultured Ignavibacteria bacterium
GTGATGCCGGAAACCCAGCGACCGGAGGTACGGCGGGCCAGGACCTCGCCGAGGTAGGCGCCGAACGAGACGCTGACGTTGAGGGGAATCTCCCCTTTCTTCTCCCCCCAACCGCTCAGGATCACCCGGTCAAGCTGGGAGATGCTCGCCGGTGTATAATCGAGCTTCTCCCCGAAGTGTTTCTCCACTCCCGATACGCAGAGCCGGGCGATCTTCCCCATCCGCTCCCACGGCGGCTCCCCCTCGGTCAGCAGGGCATCCTCGAACGGAGAGAAGTCCTCCCCTTCCACTACATTGTCGGCATTGTCAACCGGACGTCCGGCATCGTTGTGCGCTGTCATGTCGTTCCCTTTGTTGAAATTCCTGAAAATGGTTGGTGGGCATAACCAGAACCGAAGAGACTATCCGTTCCGTTCGATGACGGCAAAAAGTTCAAGAAGACGCTCAAGGTCTTCCAGCGTGTAGAAATCGATCGAGATCGCCCCCGAACCGTTCTCGTTCGCCTTGATCTTCACCTGCGTTCCCAGCACCTGCCGGAGTCGCGAGGAGATCTCCGCAATCGTCAGTTCCACCTCTCCCCCCATACCACGCTGGTCGGTCTGCTTCGGCTTCTCCCGCTTCTTTGCAGTCGTCCCGTTGCTCCCGGCCTCCTGCTTCACCAGCGCCTCGGTCCGCCTGACCGACAATCCTTCGTCCCGGACTTTCCTCCAGATATCGATCTGCCGATCCTCGTCCTGAATCGTCAGCAGGGCGCGGGCGTGACCCATCGAGACTTCCCCTTCGCGGAGAGAAGTCTGGATCGGATCGGGAAGCCGCAGAAGCCGGAGCAGGTTCGTGACCGTCGAGCGGTCCTTGCCGACCCGTTCGGCCACCTGTTCCTGCGTCAGATCACACTCGCGGATCAGCCGCTGATAACCGAGAGCCACTTCGATCGGGTTCAGGTTCTCCCGCTGCACGTTCTCGATCAGCGCAAGCTCCAGCATCTCCCGGTCGGAATCGACATCGAGGATGTAGGCCGGAATCTCGGTCAGTCCCGCCTCGGACGAGGCACGGACGCGGCGCTCTCCCGAAATCAACTCGAACCCGTCGCCGTAACGTCTGACGGTGATCGGCTGGATAACCCCTTTCTCCAGAATCGACTTCTTCAGTTCCTCCAGGGCCTGTCTGTTGAAATCCATACGGGGCTGATACCTGTTCGGCGTTACGCGACTGATATCGATCTTGCAGATCGTACCGACGGTAAATCCATCATCAATAGGGAGAGCCTGACGCCGTTCCTGCGTCAGGTTCGGATTGAGCAATGCTCCAAGCCCACGTCCAAGACCCGATTTTTTTGCCATTATGCCGCTTCCTCCAGCTTCCCGGAAATCATTCAGTTGTAGTGCGTTGTCCTCCCGAACCTTCTCCTCCCGGCGAGGAACTCTCGGGTTGTTCGTTCAACGGAGGATGATCCGTCCCGTTCGCAGGGAAGGCTCCTCCGGTCGGCGATGTTTCTTCGCGGCTGTCGGGTCTGTCGGGTACCACCCCCTCGTTCCCCGCTCCCCTGTCGGCATCCTCTCCCTCCGGTCGTTCCATCTCCATCCTCTGCCGCAGGATCTCGTTTGCCAGTTCCATATAGTTCTGCGTGCCGATCGAGAGGGCATCGTAGAGGAGGACCGGTTTGCCGTGACTCGGCGCCTCGCTCAGGCGGACGTTCCGGGCGATCATCGTCCTGAAGACCTTGTCGCCGAAATAGCGGCGAACCTCTTCGGAGACCTGATTGGAGAGATTCAGTCGCTTGTCGAACATCGTCAGCAGAACCCCCTCGATGTCGAGATTCGGGTTGAGATGTTTCTTGACGATGGCAATGGTGTTGAGCAACTGTCCGAGTCCCTCAAGCGCGTAGTATTCGCACTGCACCGGAATCAGCACGGCATCCGAGGCGGTCAGCGCGTTCAGCGTCAGCAGACCGAGTGAAGGGGGACAGTCGATGATGAGGTAGTTGTACCGTCCGCGAATCTCCGCCAGGGCATTGTAGAGAACCTTCTCCCTCCCCGGCACGTCGATCATCTCGATCTCCGCCCCCACAAGGTTGATATGCGACGGAATCAGGTCCAGATCCCCCAGTTCGGTATGCAGAATCGCGTCGCGCGGAGACATCCGGTCGACGATCACTTCGTAGACCGTCTTCTCCAGGTCCTTCGTCCCCACGCCGAGTCCGCTGGTCGCATTGGCCTGCGGATCGATGTCGATCAGGAGCGTCGGCTGCTCGGCGGCAGCCAGCGACGCGGCAAGATTGACGGCCGTCGTCGTCTTGCCGACCCCTCCTTTCTGATTGGCGATTGCTATGATTCGTCCCATATTCCTGCGCTCAAGTTGGAAGCGTCTGTTTTCTTCTCAAGTCTCGGGGCGGGTGTGTCCTCCCGAACCGTCGGTCATGGTCGGATTGTCGATTGTCGATTTTCGATTGTCGAATGAACCGGGTTCGCTCTGCTCGGCTGATCGCCCGAAGTCGGATTTTCGATTGTCGATTGTCGAATGAACCGGGTTCGCTCTGCTCGGCTGATCGCCCGAAGTCGGATTTTCGATTGTCGATTTCCGATTGTCGAATGAACCGGGTTCGCTCTGCTCGGCTGATTGCTGAAAGCTGACTGCTCACAGCTCATTTCTCACACCTCCCCCTCAACCCTCATCAGCCAGTACAAAGCATTGATTACCAGCGCATGGCTGATCTCCCCCTCCCGGACCATCCGATCAATCCGGTCGGGCGAATATACGGCAACATGGATTTCCTCATGTTCGTCGAGCGACTGCGAGCCGATCAGGCGGACGTTCCGGGCCAGTGCCGTGTAGTTCGTGTTGTCGAACAGAGCCGGATTCGGTCGGGTCGATCCGATCAGATGAATCTCCCCGGCCTCATAGCCGGTCTCCTCCAGCAACTCCCGCCGGGCCGCCTCTTCCGGACGTTCTCCCGGATCGATCATTCCCCCCGGAATCTCCCATGTCATCTCGTCGGTGCCGTGCCGGTACTGGCGGATCATCACCATCTCCCGATCCTCGGTCAGGGCGATCACGTTCACCCAGTCGGGAGCGCTGATCGTATGGAACGTCCCGGCAGACGTGCCCGCCGAAGACGTCCGATGGTGGCGATGAAGCGAGAAGATATGACAGTCAGCGATCTTTTCGGTCCCCAGCGTCGTCCAGGGCAGAACCTCCCCCACCCGACTCTCTTTCCCATCCTCTCCGTTTCGTCGATTGCGATCGATATCTTCGCTCATGCTCCTTCCAACGACCAGGTTTCTCCGGGATTCAGGATCACCGCTTCTTTCCCGAGTTTCTCCACTC
>CBFGQN010000528.1:0-3321 GCA_965650895.1 uncultured Ignavibacteria bacterium
AGCAGCAGCGCCAGGATCAGCATCTCGACGACCAGGTTCCGTGTTCCTGCGGTAATCGCCTCGATCTCGGCCCGGATACCGCCGGGAAGGTCGGCAATGATGCCGATAAAGATGATCAGCGAAATACCGTTTCCGATCCCTTTCTCGGTAATCTGTTCACCGATCCACATCAGGAAGACCGTGCCGGCGGTCATGATGATCGCTGCCGTCAGAATAAAGGGAAAGCCGTAAATCTGTGGCGGAACCGGAGGTGCCCCCTGTCCGGATCCCTGAATCGTCAAGGCAATCGCCATTCCCTGTCCGAACGACAGCGCTACGGTCAGGTACCGCGTCCAGTTATTCAGTGTCCGCCGTCCCTCTTCTCCCTCTCGCTGCATTTTCGTCACCGACGGGACAACCGCCCCGAGCAACTGAATAATGATCGATGCGGAGATATAGGGCATGATGCCGAGCGTGAAGATGGCCGCCCGGGAATAGGCTCCGCCAACGAACATATCGAAAAGTCCGCCTATCCCCCCGCTGCCGATCGACCCGAGATTATCGGGATCGACTCCGGGAAGGGGTATAAAAGAACCGGCACGTACCACCAGCAGCATCAACGCTGTGAAGATGATACGTTCGCGCAGTTCCTTGATATGCCAGGCGTTCCTGAGGCTTTCGAAAAATTTATTCATGAATCGTCACCGATCCGCCTGCATCCTGAATCCCCTTCTGGGCCGAGGCGGAAAATTTGTGGGCGGTTACGTTGAGCTTCGCCGAGACTTCCCCGACACCGAGGATCTTCACCGGCTGGTTCTTTTTGGAGACGGCCCCCGCTTCGTAGAGACTTTCCGGCGTAATCGAACCGGCCTGGAGCCGTCCGGCGTCGACGAGTTCCTGCAAACGACCGAGGTTAATCACCTGGTACTCCACGCGGAACGGGTTGTCGAATCCGTACTTCGGCACGCGCCGGATATAGGCCATCTGTCCCCCCTCGAAGTTCTTCAACTGGTTGAAGCCCGAGCGTGACTTGTGTCCCTTGTGTCCCCGCGTCGAGGTGCCGCCGCGACCGGAACCCGGACCGCGACCTATCCGTTTCTTTGCTTTAGTCGCTCCCGGTGAGCGAAGAGATGCGAGATGGTTCGCCATAACTTGTCGTTGCTGATCGAGAATACTGCGCGTTACGTTCTGCGGGAATTCCCCGTCGAACCGCAGCGCGTCAATTAACTTCTTCCACTTTCACCAGATGTTCGACGACGCGGATCATTCCCCTGATTGCCGGGGTGTCGTCGAATGTCTTCGTCCGATTGATTTTCCCAAGACCGAGCGCGGTCATCGTCCGCTTCTGTTTCAGCGACCGATCAATCGTGCTCCGAACCTGTGTTACCTTGATACGCGCCATATTACTTCAAAATTATCCGCCGCGGCGGATGCAAAATTCAAAATGATTCTCAATTACCCTACAATCGATACAAAGAGGTGCTTTTTTCTGCGGGCCTTTTGAATTTTGGATTGCTCGGTTACCCTTTCAGAACCTTTTCCACCGGCACTCCCCGCCGCATCGCCACCATATTCGCATCCTCGAGACTGAGGAGGGCATGAAGCGTGGCCTTGACGGTATTGTGCGGGTTTGACGACCCCTTGCTCTTGGTCAGGATGTCCTGCACTCCGGCAAGCTCCAGCACCGCACGCACCCCACCACCGGCGATCACTCCGGTTCCCGGCGTCGCCGGCTTCAGCAGCACTTTGCCTGCGCCGAACTTTCCGAAGACTTCGTGCGGGATCGTGTGTCCCAGCAGACGTATTCTGACGACGCTCTTGCGTGCCGCATCGGTCGCCTTGGCAATGGCACCGGCCACTTCCTGGGCCTTGCCGTGTCCGACACCGACGTGCCCGTTTCCGTCGCCGACAACTACAAGCGCACTGAATCCGAACCGACGCCCACCCTTGACGACCTTTGCGGTCCTGTTCAGATAGACAAGTTTGTCCTTCAGTTCCAGTTCGCCGATTTTTGGCTTATTATGATTATCTGCCACAAGTCTCTCCGAAAAAATCCTGTTCGATAAACGTTCGTGGTCCGACTTAGAAATTCAATCCTTCCTCGCGGGCACCGTCGGCGGTTGCCTTGATGCGACCGTGGTAGAGGAACCCGTTGCGGTCGAAGACCACCCGATCGATATTCTGTTCCTTCAACCGGCGACCCATCGCCCTTCCGACGGCCCTGCAGACCGCCATGTTCGCTCCATCCTCGGTCTTCTCGATCAGCGAGCTGACCAGCTCGTCGTTCAGCGACGAGGCGGCAGCCAGAGTCCGACCGGAGACATCATCGATAGCCTGGAGATAGATGTGCTTCAGACTGCGATTGATCGACAGACGCGGACGTTCAGCAGTACCGGAGACCGTGTTCCGGATCGAGCGCTTGCGACGAAGGCGACGTTGATATTTTTTCTGTTGGCTCATTATTCTACAGTGAAATAAATCGTCCTGAATTTCTACCGGTCTTATCCGGCGGTCTTGCCTGCCTTGCGACGAATCTGTTCGCCCTGATACTTGACCCCTTTCCCCTTGTAGGGCTCCGGCGGACGAAGCTTGCGAATTTTGGCCGCAACCTGTCCGACCAACTGCTTGTTGCTGCCGGAGATCTCGATCTTGGTCGGCTCCGGCACCGCAATCTGGATTTCTTCCGGTGGGAAGAAGAAGATCGGGTGAGAGAACCCAAGATTCAACTGCAGGTAGCTCCCTTTCATCTCGGCGCGGAAACCGACGCCGACGATCTCCAGCCTCTTGCTGAAGCCCTCGGAAACGCCCTGCACCATATTTGCGATCAGCGAACGGGTAAGCCCGTGCGCCGAACGGTTCAAGGCCAGGTCGTTCGGTCGCGTCACGGTGATTTCCGTCTCGCCGATTTCGACATTCATTGCCGGATTTACAGGGATGCTCAGCTCCCCTTTCGGTCCTTTTACCGAGATCACATCCCCGTCGCGACCCACGGTCACGCCCTTGGGAATCTCGATCGGCAGTTTTACTATTCTCGACACGGTTTCTGTTCCAGTACGTTTGTGTTCAGTATCTCAACTCAATCGGCAGAGCCGGGCGGTCTTCCTTACCAGACGTAGCAGAGGACTTCTCCCCCCACATTCCGCCTGCGCGCCTCCTTGTCGGTCATCAGACCATGCGAGGTACTGATGACGGCAATGCCGAGCCCGTTTCTAACGCGCGGAAGTTCTGTGGCTCCTGCATATCGACGAAGTCCCGGACGGCTCACCCGCCGCAGTCCCAGCATGGCCGGAGAACCGTCGACGTAGCGGAGCTTCATCCGAATGATCCCTTGCGGGCCTTCGT
>CBFGQN010000529.1:0-3316 GCA_965650895.1 uncultured Ignavibacteria bacterium
TTTCGTCGCCGCTCCTCCCTCTCTTCTCGAAAAAGTGGAACAACTCGAACAGCTCCGTATGCTCGGTCTCGGCATGTCGATCCTCTGCGTCGAGGTGGACTATCAGGGGCAGGCGGTCGATTCGCCGGAGGATGTGATGCGGGTTGAGGGGTTGATGACGGGGGCGGCGTAGGGGGTGGATTGTGTCTCTGTGAAGAACAACACAAAGGCACGAAGGGGACAAAGAGACCACCAAGGGTGGGGGACTGCAGAGCATCGTTCCCGTATAAAACATGCGTTTATGAAGATCACGGAATCAACGGTTGTCATCATCACCGGAGCAAGCTCCGGTATCGGCAGATCGCTTGCGCTGCAACTGGCCGAACGCGGGGCGCGACTGGGGTTGATTGCACGGCGGGCCGGAAAGCTGAATGAGACGGCAACCGAGGCGAAAGCGAAGAGCGCGGCGGCTGTTCTCTCACTCCCCTGCGACATCACCGACCGCGAAGCATTTCAGCAGGCGATTGCGGAAGTCCGGGAAAGGTTCGGAAGGATCGATGTCCTGGTCAACAACGCCGGGTTCGGACATATCGGCTATGTGGAGGATACGCCGGAAGAACATATCGAATCGGTCTTCCGGGTCAACGTCTTCGCCCTCTGGTACGGAGCGCAGGCCGTCCTTCCGGTGATGAAGGAACAGGGGGAGGGAGAGATCATCACCGTCGCGTCGCTGGCCGGCGTCTTTCCCTTTCCGGGAAACGCCGCCTACGTCGCAGCCAAACATGCCGCCGTCGGATTCACACACGCCCTCCGTTCGGAACTTGCCGGGACCGGCGTCGAGGCGATGGTTGTCCTCCCGGCCGGCACCCTCACCGACTGGGCATCGACGACCGAGGGAGGAGCGATTCTCCCGCTGTTCGAACATGAGAACCGGCGGGGCGTCGAGATCGCCGACGAGATGGGAATCGAGACTCCGCAAATGCCCGAGCTTCTTCCTCCCGACGACGTTGCCGCACGCATCGTCGAGCTGATCGAACATCCGGTCCCGGAACTTTACACCCACTCGAACGCGGCGGAACTTGTCCGGAACTACAGAGAGAATCAATCGGAGATCGAGCGACAGCTTTTGCCGCTGTGGCTGGCGAACCGGGAGGGATACCGGAAGTTGCGCGAACCGTAGGGGGCAAAAACCTTTGCCCCCAAAAACCTCTGCCCCCAAAACCTTACCCTAAAAACCCTTACCCAAAACCTTTACCCCCTGCATCAACCTCTATCCCATCCATCTCCGCAACCTTGTCATACCGGATCAAAAAATCCGGTTGAGCCTCCTCGCCTTTCTCAATCATTTCTGGTCAGCGCAATGATCGTGATATCGTCCGACTGCGGAGCGTTCCCCACATGCCGCTGCACGTCTTCCCGCACCTCGGCAAAGATCCGGTCGGCCGGTGCGCCGAATTCCTTCCGGAGCAGATGCAGGAGACGTTCATCGCCGTATTCATCCCGCTGTCCGTTCATCGCCTCGGAAACTCCATCGGTATAGATGATGATCCCCTCTCCCTCCTTCACCTCACAGACTCCCACATCATACGGAATCGTCGTCGGCATCACGCCCAGAATCAATCCTCCCTCGGCCAGGGGTACAATGGCATCCCGGGAGATGTGGAACGGAGGATTATGGCCGGCATTGACGTACTCCACTCTTCCCGACTCCGGATCGAGCAACGCAATGAATGCCGTGATGAATTTATCGGCCGCCGTATTGTCGTGGATCAGATCGTTGACCCGGGCCGCAAGTTCGTTCAGGGGGAGTCCCAGAGGAGCAAGGGCACGAAGAGCGGCCTGCACGTTGGCCATAAGAAGTGAGGCCGGAGTCCCTTTCCCCGAAACGTCGGCAATGGCAATCAGCAGACGCCCGTCCGGTATCGGGATCACATCGTAGCAGTCTCCGCCAACCTGTCGCGCCGGAAGAGTCCCGGCGGCAATCGTATAGCCGTCGATCTCGGGGAGTGTGGAAGGAAGCAACTGTTGCTGGATCTCCCATGCGATGCGCAGATCCTCCTCCAGCCGCCGCTTCTCGATCATCTCCTCAAGAAGTCGTGCATTCTCCAGCGAGGCGACCGCCAGCGCACCGAGTGCCCCCAGGTATTCCAGATCCTCGACATCGATTCCGTACTGCAATCGTTCGCCGATCAGCAGCACCCCTTCGGTCTCCCCTTGCGACTTCAACGGAATAGCCGCACGCGCCCCCAGTTCATAGAGCCGTGGCCACTCCTCCCGGTCGAGCAACTTCCCCTCATCCTCCTGCAACCGGGCCAACCCCTCATCCGGAATTTCTTCTCTGAACCGGTTCACCACCGCATGGTATCCGTGCCCTTCACGAAGGTAGAGAGCATAACGGGCGACCGCCATCTCCCCCATCAGCGTATAGCCGAGGATGCGGGCGATCTCTCCCCCTTCCAGCAGACCGCCGAACGCCCGGCTCGACTCGAAGACCGAATGCAGACGCCGCACACGCCGCTCCAGCCGACGGTTGGTGTCGTGCAGCGTGCTCCGGATCAGCGCCCCCTCGACGGCGATTGACGTGATGGCGGCGATCACCAGCGCATAGTTCTCCTGGTTCTCGCTGAGCATTTCATCAACCAGAGGAGGACCGAGCAGAATCAGGGCAAAGACTTTATCGGCAAAGCAGATCGGGAGGAGATAGCTGATACCATGCTCACGCAGATCGACCGAGACTGAATCGGAAGAAATCTCCTCAAGTCGACATAGTTCCTGGCGGGCTTCTCCCTTCCACTGAAACGTCAGATCGGTCAGCGAACGGGCGCTCCCCCGGGCCTGCTCGACGATGAAAAGATCCCCGCCGATCGACACGGCAACGCCGCCGCGCGACAGACGGAGCTTTCCCATCAGCGACAGAAGGGCGGTACCGTAGATGCGCCCCAGATCATCCGACTGGTTCAGCAACCGGCTGAATTCAAGCAATGCGTTGATATCGACGGCACTGGTGGCCTGTGCGGGAACGAACGGCATGAGATCGGGTCAGTTCAAAATGAAAAATGCAAAATTAAAAAAAGGGAGGAGAGTGTTCTGCGTTTTTGAATCCGCCGCGGCGGATCATTTCACCTTCCTCCTCTCCTACTACCTGCCCGGTCAATGCAGAGAACATGACCCTCCCCTTTTGCATTTTTCATTTTGCATTTTAAATTTTTCATTTTGCCTTCCCTCTTCTCCTCGTCCAGTCAATGTAATCGGTTACCAGCGGTTCGGCTCCGGCATTCCGCATCGCCAGGGCGATCTGGCCGCGATGATAGCCGCCGTGAATCAGAACGTGCGTCAG
>CBFGQN010000530.1:0-3270 GCA_965650895.1 uncultured Ignavibacteria bacterium
CCGATGTCGGCTCCCCGTTCGAAACGATAACTTGCATCGGTGGAAAGCCCGAGCGCACGGGCCGTTCTGCGGATGGATGAAGGATCGAACCAGGCCGATTCGATCAGGACGTTCGTTGAAGCATCGGTGATCTCCGAATTCTCTCCCCCCATCACACCGGCTATCGCCACCGGACGTTCGGCATCGCAGATCAGCAACGCCCCTTCCGGCAGTTCCCGTTCCTTGCCGTCGAGTGTCGTGAACTTCTCACCGGAAACCGAACCCCTGACAATAATCTTCTTTCCGGTTACCTGATCGTAGTCGAAGGCGTGTAGCGGATGCCCGGTCTCGAACATCACGTAGCTTGCAATGTCGACCACGTTGTTGATCGGTCGTACGCCGATTTTCTTCAATGCATCCTGCAGCCAGAGCGGAGATGGCCCGATCTTCACGTTTCTGACGATACGAGCGGCGTAGCGGGGACAGAGTTCGGGGGATTGAAGTTCGACCGAAACAAGGTCGACCGTCGTCTCCTCTCCTTCAACAGGATCGGCATCCGGAAGAGTGACCGGATTGCCGGTGATCGCCGAGATCTCGCGGGCGACGCCGAGATGGCTGAGGCAATCGCCCCGGTTCGGAGTCACCTCGACGTTGTAGATGACGTCGCCGAACAGATCGGACAAGGGAGTCCCCGGCGTCAACTCCGGCGAAAGGACGAGGATGCCTTCATGCCCTTCACCAAGACCGAGCTCCTGCTCCGAACAGATCATCCCTTCGGAAACGACACCTCTGATTTTTCGCTTCTCAATCGTAAAGCCGGCCGCAGGGATTTCCGTGCCGACCGGAGCGAAGGCAATCTTCTGCCCTGCGGCCACGTTCGGCGCACCGCAGACGACCGTCACCGGGTCGCCGGAGCCGGTTGAGACCGTACAGACCGAAAGCTTGTCGGCATTTTCGTGCGGGTTCTTCTCCAGAACCTCGGCGACGATAAAGCCGTTGAGTTTTTCACCCCGATCATCGAACGAATCGACCTCAAGGCCGAGTTGAATCAGTCGATCCGCAAGTGTTTCCGGTAAGAAATCATATTCCACGAGTCGTTTCAGTCCCGACTCGGTCACTCCACTGGTAGGCATCTGAGCGGTTGTCCCCTGCTGTAAAGTTCTACTTCAAGAAAGATCACCGAATGTACTGAATCGGCATCAGGCGACAAAGAAGTGATCGGAAAGAGGATGTACGAAAAAACAAAATTCAACGGGGAGAACTTCGTCAGATGTCCGGTTCTTTGTACCTTGACAACCCTTTGTGATCTCTTTGTGTCCTTAGTGTCTTTGTGGTGCTCTTCATCTGACAGAGTCTGCACATACACAAGTGAAGCACAAATCACGAAGGAGCACGAACATGGGGATGCTTTGGTTTCGACGGGGAGAAGATGTCGTGCGGTTGCGCTGTCGCACCTGCTCATTGGGTGCGTTACCCCACAATGAGCGAACTGTAAGTGCGGACTCATACGAGTACCGTCTCGCTGCGTAATTAACCCGGCGAGCATCCGCCCGGAATCTGTCTGTCGGTTCCGAGGCGGGTGTCGATTTCAGACAGACTGGTCGGCGGAACGAGTGGAGGTTCCGCGGACGAGATTTTATCCACTGGTCCGCCCGAGGCCCCGTCAATCGGGATGACGGCGGACGAGACTTAAATAGATTGACTATGCAGCGTAGACGCCTCACGAGTCGCTCTTCGGACGCGGGTTCGAATCCCGCCATCTCCACATTGAGAGTTGGGGAGTTTGTAGAGTTGAGAGTTCCTGGTGACTGGGTTTGAGAGTGCGGGAGTGGAAGAAGGTGAAATGGCGGTTTGTTTGCAACCCTTCACAGATATTTTGTGTGGGCTCTTTGTGATAGCCGCTATATTTGCCCCCCTTATGTGATTGCCCGGGCGGTTAGCTCAGTTGGTTCAGAGCATCTGGTTTACACCCAGAGGGTCGGGAGTTCGAATCTCTCACCGCCCACATTCCACGTTGAACGTCGTTATGGAAATTTCCGTAGCGACGTTTTTCTTTGTTCAGGGGAAGAATCATTTTTCCTACTCCGGCAACTTCATCGTATACACCCCGATCACATCATACCCGCAACACCCCTCCACCGTTCTTATCGTCAGTCCCGTCAACGTATCGGCCCGATCTCCCCGCCGGGCGATCAGGGCATAGTCAGTGTGGGCGAGTCCGGAAGGATCGGTGAGGACGTAGGTTGTGTCGACCGACACCGGATCGAGCGTCCGGACCGATGACTGGACAGCATCGCCCGACACCGGATGGAGCGTCACGGTCGCCTCAAAGGTCGGAACGGTTGTGATGGTCGTGTCGGGAACGCGGACCGAATCCATCAGCGTCGTGTCGTATCGCGTGACGGTGTCGATCACCGCAAGCGTATCTTCCACCGTCACCACCAGCGCCGGAGGGGCCGGTGCGCAGACGACGCCGTCGCACCCTTCCTTGCAGCCGTTGCCGGCAGCAGCGGTCAGCAGGAGACAGAAGAAGAGACCGGTCAACCGAACGTATCCTCTCATAATCCCAGTTTGTTCAGCAGATAATTGAGCTTTCCTTTCAGTCCGAGTCCATATCCGAATCTGGAGACGGTCCCCTGGTGCAGGTGGTCGATAAATCGATCAATATCGAAATCCTGCATTCGATAGTTCTTCTTCCCCGCCTCATAAAAATTCCGCGCGACCGGAGCACCGTGATGTTCGAACGGAGGGAGCGTCCGGTAGATCGACGAGCGGATCAGCATGTAGGCGGCGATCAGCATCGGCACTCCTTCCTCTTCGTCGTGGAATCCCCGTCGGTTGAACGGTGCAACCTTGCCGACCCCGTAGACCAGAGGATCGGCGTAGAAGGCCAGCATCTTCTCAAGGAATCCCCCCTCATGCGTGATCGTGTCGCTGTCCAGAAAAAAGTAGAACTCGTACTCGTTCCGGGCGATCACGTCGTGCATTGCCGGACCGTGGCCGGCATTGTCGGTCCGGAACTCGGCGCTGACCGATTCGAGTTCATCGCATAACCGTGTGATGACTTCGCGGGAGTTGTCCTGCGATCCGTTGTCGACGACAATGGTCGGCACGTTCGGATAGTGTTGATTGAACGAGCGGACCGCCCCTTCGAGAAGATCGGGTGTCTGATAGTTGACGATGACCGCACAGGTCGCGGCGAGTCGTTCGGTCGGTTCCCCTCCGCCATGATTTGCCGCTCGACTCTTCACGTCACTCATCTCCCCCTCGCAACCGGACGACCTGTGTCGT
>CBFGQN010000531.1:0-3268 GCA_965650895.1 uncultured Ignavibacteria bacterium
CCAGATAGCGCGGGGTGTGTCGTTCGATCAGCGGAATCAGTTCTTCTTCCGAATCGGCAAGCATCGAGTCGAACAGGGCAACCGGATAGCCGACCTCGCGGGTACGGGCGGCCGCGTAGATCGTTCCGAGGGGGGGGTAGGGCATCATTGCCTTCCACTCCTTCGGATCGAATCGGAGAAAATAGCTCTGTGTGAAGAGTACGTCGGCCACGTCAGTCATTCCCGTCGGTTATCCCGTATCGTTTCAGCGATGCCCGATAGCGGCGAAGCACTTCGGCGGAGAGATCGTCCGGGTGGGCACGGGATTCGTTCGGAGCGCAGCGCAGGGCGGTCCGGTAAAAGTTCGCGTCGTGATCGGGAAATTTCTTCAGCCAGAAACGTTGCGTCGACTCCATCAGCCGGGCGTCAAGCCGTTCGGCGATGCGTTGCGGAACCAGCTTCTCGATCCATCGCTGCACCGCCGATCGCTTCTCAATGATCCCCTCGCGACGTTCCACGAGTCTGTAGTCGAATTCGGGATAGAAGCGACGAAGCCATTCCTGATTCTCCCGGGCAAAACGGTTGAACATCCCCTGGTTCCAGAGAGGTTTCAGCGATGCGGTCTCGCAGGCGGCGTAGATGTTCCGCTCCCGTATCTCCAGATTGTCGGAGGTGACGTAGTAGTTGGTGCAGAAATACTTCCGGTTGTTCAGCAGCACCGTCCGGCGAAAGAGGACGAAGAGGGTGCGGACGATCCAGAGGCGTCCCGGTTCGGTAACGATGAAGTAATCGATGTCGCTCTTCTGGTCGGCGATGTAGCGCGAGAGCTGTCCGGAGATGAAGACGCCGCGGACATACGGGGTCAGGCGCATCAGTCTTGCCATGCGTCTGGCGATCCTCCACATCCGCCTGCCGTCCTCCTCCATCCGGAGCCGCTTGTCGACGATCTGGGCGTTCTGATCTCCCAGAAACCAGTAGCCCCGCTTCGATCCGAGAATCTCCTCGGCCGCCAGCTCCTCCAGTTCCGCCTCGATCTCTTCCAGCCCGTAGTCTCCGGATTCCAGAAAGAGACAGATTTCCCTTGCGGTCAGCGGATAATCGAACAGATCGTAGTACAGAAGCGTGCGCAGGATGCAACGACGCAGATCGGCGGCCAGTTCCTCTACCGGTCTGTCGGTAATCCTTGTATCAAGAATAATCAATGTCTGCCTGTGTTTATCGGTGGTTGATTCAGACGTTCACCCGGCGCCTTTTTTCGCTCCGATCCGGTTTCCTGTCCGTGCAGAGGCGTCGGTTCCGTTTTCCGAGCTGTTTCGATGGTGCGTATCTCTCTCCGAACAACCTGCTCTCTGTAACACGGGTAGAGGTGGAAAAGATACAGGGGGTGCTGAGGGTGAGGAATGTATCGGGATCAGGAGTTGCTTGCCTGGGGGCGGAGAATCTCGATGATCCGCTTCTCGATGGGGAAACGGTAGAAATCCCGATTGCAGCGTGCGCGGCTGAGCCACTGCAACGGCTTGCGCAATCCTCCGTGATAGCCCCAGGCGAATTTGTTGTAGAACTTGAAACGCTCGATGTAACGGTAACGTTCCCTGCTGACCCACGGTCCGGACGAACCCTCGACGAAATCGAAATCCGCCCACTCTTCAAGTTGTGTCGGGAGCTGATATCCCCCGCGTACCGCTTCGTCGGTAATCCGGGAGCCGGGATAGGGTTTGAAGTAGAAGATGTTCGTTTCGAAACCGGGATGCATCCCCCGAAGTTGCTTCGCCACGTCGAGCGAGGCCCGGATGCTCTCCTCGGTCTCTCCCGGAAACCCGACGATGATCGGGAACCGGGCGTCGATGCCGTAGCGGATGCACATGTTCGCGCAGTGGAAGACCTGTTCGAGTGTGATGTCTTTCTGCATCCAGTCGAGCATCTCCTGCGATCCGGCCTCCACGCCGATCAGCAGCCACCGGACGCCGGATCGGGCACACAACTCCCACTCCTCTTCGCTCATGCGCGATCCCTGATCGGCCCGCATCGTTCCGGTCCAACTGAAAGGAAGCTCCCGCCGGATCAACTCCCGCGTCATCTCCGTCACCCGCTTGCGATAGGTGAAAAAGGTCTCGTCCTGAAAGGCGACCTCGTCGAAACGGTGTTCCCGCCACAACGCCTCCAGCTCATCGACGATCCGGATCGGATCGATGCCGGTCCATTGCCGCTTGAAGACGAACGGATCGGCGCAGAAAGCGCAGCGAAAGAAGCAGCCGGTCGAAGAGATATAATCGAACTGTTTCCTCTTCTTCAATCCGTAGTATCGTTCGATCGGGATCAGATCGTAGTTCATCGGCGGAAGCTCGTTCATGGGGGTCATCGGACGGGGAGGATTCCGTACCGGTTTCCCGTTATTCTTCCAGGCGATGCCGCTGACCACCTCCAGACCCTGCCGGCCGGCCAGACGAGCGACAAGTTCATTGAAGGTGATCTCTCCCTGGGCCTGAACGGTGATGTCGATACTTTCCTCTCGAAGCGTCTCCAGCGGGAAGAGAGAGGGATGCCATCCTCCCCAGATGATCGGAAGATCGGGAAATCGTTCCTTGACCCCCCGCGAAATCGCCAGAGCGTCGCGGATCGGCATGCCGGTCAGCACCGTGATTCCCAGACAGAGGGCACCGTCGGCCCGTTGCAGAAGCCTGTCCAGGGGGTTCTTCTCAAGCCGACCGTCGATGATCTCCACGTCGTATTCCTCCGGATCAAGAGCAGATGCCACGGCCAGAAGGCCGAGAGGCATTGTGTAGAAATCGGAGCGTGGATTGTAGAGAAGTATCCGGTGTCGTTTCATGTCGGCTCTGTTCGGTCTCTCAGGATCCGTCTTGTACGTCAAGCGGAACACGGCGAAGCGGCGGAGGTTTCGCCCGGGAGAAAATTCCGGAGTGGAGGGTGAGAAGAAAAGGATACGAAAGAAAAGAAAAGCAGAGCGAAAAAAACGGGACCGACGGCTGCAGCCGTTCGGTCCCTTCCGGGAGAAGAGGGTCGATATCGCCGATACCACCTACCGGTTGTGCATCTTCGCCACGTCCTTGCGCAACGTCTCGCCGATTTCGCGCCCCGACTGTCGGGCCGCCTCGTTGATGACCTTCCGGATGTCCTCTTCCTCCATGTTCAGAAGCTGAACGGCGTTGAAGACGCTGGCGCCGGAGCGGACAGCGTCCGGACCGAAGATGGCCGGGAAGGTGTTCGATACGTTGATCGTGTGGGCTTCGGAGTTCTCCCAGACCAGACCGCCGGACCGGCGGTCGACGAT
>CBFGQN010000532.1:0-3265 GCA_965650895.1 uncultured Ignavibacteria bacterium
ACATCGTCAAGCTGCGGAACGAACTGGGACCAAAAGGTTTCGAGGTGCTCGGCATTGCTCTGGAACGTCCGATCAGCGGCAGGACAGTGGAGGAACATCTGGCCGACTTCGCCGAGGCGAACGATCTCGACTACCCGATGCTCCTCGGCAGTCCGGAACTGGTGGAACGCTACGGCAGTTCTCCCTATGTTCCGACCACATTCATCGTCGATCGCGAAGGCCGGATCTCTTCGGTTCTCGTTGGTGGAAAATCGGAAGAGGAATTCCGCAAGGCGATCGAAGCGGTTCTGTAGAAAAACGGCGAATCAAGGATAAGCGAAAGTTCTCTTTCTCCCGATATGCCATATCACACAATCCGCCGCGGCGGACGCAAAGAGCAAAGACACAACGCTAAAATCTCAAAGCTGATAGCCCAATGCCGATAGCTGATAGCCCAAAGCCGATAGCTGATAGCCCAAAGCCGATAGCTGATAGCTAAAATCCGATGAACCCAGAACATACCGGCACACCATCAACTTCTCCTTCTCCTCTTTCCGCCTCCCGCCGCTCCCTGATCCGTTTGCTGGCGCGAAGGAAAAAGCGCAGAGAGCACGGATTATTTCTTGCCGAAGGTCTTCGTCTGCTTGGTGAGCTTGCCGGGGTGCCCGATATGGTCGAGTTCCTCTATGTGACCCCCGAAATGGCCGAACGCATTCCGTCCGAACTCGATTCCTGCAAGGTCTATCTGATTGATCCCGGAGAGAAAGGACTCTTCACAACCGAACATCCGCAGGGGGTTGGTGCGGTTCTCCGGATGCCTGAGATGATCGAACCCGACCGGTTGAACGACTATACGACTCCCGTTCTGCTGCTCGACGGTATCTCCGATCCGGGGAATGCCGGAACGATCCTGCGTGGAGCCGACTGGTTCGGCATCGATGTCCTTCTTTTTGGAGAGGGGAGCGTCGATCCCTGGAACCCGAAGACGGTTCGCGCCTCGATGGGGGGAATCTTCAGAGTGAAGATCGCCGAGGGGATCGGGGTTGACGATCTTCGGGAGTTGGGACGCCCGATCTATCTGCTTGATATCGACGGAGAACTCACGCTCGGCACGGCTCCGCTCGATCCGAAGGGCATCTATGTAATTGGAAACGAGGCCCACGGCCTTTCGGCTGAGTGGAAGTCGGTCGGTCGGACCCTTTCGATCCCGGGGAGAGGAGGGGGAGAATCGCTGAACGCGGCGATGGCCGCAACCATTCTCTGCTGGGAACTACTCCGCCCTGACCAGCGTCCCGGTTGAGTCGATCCAGAACTCGGTCACTCCACCACCCAGGTCGGCATAGGCCCCGGTTGCGCCGTCAACAAACCACACCCTCAACTCGTCATCCTCAACCGCACCGGCCGCAAAACCGTAGATGCTGGCTCCCTGATAGTAGTTGTCGTTGATCGGGTGGGTGTAGATATACATGCCGACTGTAGTGTCGACTCGCGGAGAGCTTACCTGGGACCGTTTCGATCCGGCGCCGCTGACGACGAAGACGCCCGGTGTGCCGGGAGGGCGACTCCGTTGTGCAAGAAGTTGCAGACTGTGATCGTGTCCGCCGAACATGGCATGGATTGTTGCGCCCGAACGGACGATCCTCGTCAGAAGCGAGTCCTTGTACTTGATATAGTGAGGATTGCAGTTATCTTCACTGTATCCGGCAAGTCGTTCGATTACTTTTGTCGGATTATCTCCTTCTCCTACCAGACAGCCCCGGAAGACCACCCGTTGCTTGTCTTCGCTCCACAGGTTGTATCCGGCATGTTCACCCGCGCTGAAGGGGGAGTGGTGCAGGAACATCATCCGCCATTTGACCGACGCGTTGGTGTCGGAAGCCCGAAGCAGATTCTCCAGTGTATCCAGATGGTTGTGCCACTCCTCCTCGTCGTTCAACAGAAAGTACGGGGAGTTGACGAAGATCAACTCTACTGAATCACGTGATCCCTTATAGGTGGGATAGCGTGCCGAGGCCGGGGCATGCAGGTGATATGTCCATACCGGCAAAGCCAACTCCATTGAGTTCCCGTCCCTGCACTTGCCGTAGGGGATCGGACCAAGGGCGGCACAGTAGTAATCGTGATTTCCGGGGACGGCGTGAACGTTTTTCGGACCAAGCTTCAGGAACGTGTAGGCATGCGGGTTGATGACCTCCGAAATCAGCCAGGTTCGGTCGACCGGATAGAGATTCAGACCGATGGGATAGAAATTATCTCCCAGAAAAACCATGGCGTCGAGTGGACGCTTGTTTCGGTGAAGAGTGGCGGTGATACTCTTGATGGTGGCGGCATTTTCATCGAGAATCGGTCCGGGATATCCGGCATCTCCTATCGCAATGAAGGTGAAATTGTCGCTTCGCTGCCCGAAAAGGGGGAGGCAGGAACCGCAGAAGAGGAGGAGGGCCAGAGACAGAGTGATCTGCCGATCTGAAGAAACAATGATTCGTATCATATCCATATAGAAACTGCTGACGAAGTAACTTAAGGATTTCCAGTTTTGCGTTTTTCGGGGAACGTGTCTCTACTTGTTGCCTCTAAACACCGAATAATCGGAAAAAGTGCCGGTAATGACGCACACTACTGACGAAGAACTCATCCGAAGGACTCTCGGGGGCGAACAGCGTGCGTTTGCCGAACTGGTGGGGCGTTACGAGCGGCGGGTGATCGTGACGATCCGGAGCGTAATCCACGACCTGGACCACGAGGAGCTGGAGGATGTTGCGCAGGACGTTTTTCTGCTTGTCTACCGATCCCTCCCCTCGTTCAGGGGGGATGCGCAGTTCGGAACCTATGTGACCCGGATCGTGCTGCGGCATTGCTGGCGGATGGCGAAGCGCCGCAGGCGACGGCAGGGGACATTTACGAGTCTTGAAGAGAATCGGGAGGCCACCGGGAGTCTGCGCGATCGGGCCCCCTCCCCGAGAACGACAGATGAGGAACTGCTGGCCGAAGAGCGGCGCAAAGGAGTGCGCGAGGGACTTCAGGCACTGCCGGAAGAGTTCCGAACGGTGCTGGTGATGAGAATCGTCGAGGAGATGCCGGTGGAGCAGGTGGCGGAGATTCTTGGCATTTCCATCGGAACCGTCAAGTCCAGACTCTACAGGGCGCGGGAAAAGATGCGGGAGATTCTGCGTCCGCTGGGGCTTGACTTCGATCCTGCTGCGGAAGATTGATTGGCGGGACAACTATCAACTATTGCAACTATTATACTGTTATCCGCTTTCCTTCATCGTTTTACCCGGAACCA
>CBFGQN010000533.1:0-3251 GCA_965650895.1 uncultured Ignavibacteria bacterium
GAGTTTGTTTATATCTGCGTAGACCTGAATAAGTCTGCGAAACCTTAAGGCTTGATCTTTCCCACTAAGCTGAATAGGCTGTGGAATTCGCTCTGCTTGATCTTCTAATGCATGCATCATTGAGAAGAGTGCAGATGTATCTAGTCCAATTATCTCGGGCCCTATGTGCTGCGCTGCCATGGTGGGTACATGATTCTTTCCTATGGACATATCACTCGCTTCTAAGTCTATTGCTGATCAAAATAGCAACTGTGCCATAATGGACAGCGTTAGCCTAAACCGCTCAATGTGGAAGGTTTTTAAAGTTGAAACGAATATATATAAAAAGCATCATATGTTTCAGAAAGAATTCAATGTCTCGCTTATCGGAACCCGTTACAGTAGTGAAACCTAGAACATCGATGTGCGGTGTCTATGCTGGCTGTTACTACAAAGAGCAGTATTCAGGGCTGCTTCGATGGCTTCTTCTCTAACTGTTTCTCACCTGTCTTGGATAGGGACTTCCGTCTTGATTATGTCTTCCCTTACCTACTTTGTTTACCGTTCTTCTCCCTCCACCGAAAATACTCCGACGGCCGCAATCTGTACCGCGCAATGTTTCCTTCATGAAGGCTCATTAATTCCGTCTCCACGACTTCTATGAATCTGGCACGATCTTTAGACGGGATGCTCCGGCTCGCCTCCGTTCTGATCCGCTCGATGGTTTCCTTCCCCACCATTGTATCCTGAACAATCTCCCGGACCAGTTCCCCGATGGCGTTCCGGTATTTCAGACGAAACGGGTCGGGTTCTCCCAGCGACCGGCGCACAGCCGAGTAGCGGGCGCAGGAACGTTCGTAGGCCCAGACGTAGACGTCCCGCAGGTACTCCACCCGGTTCTGTTCGTAGACCGTGAGAATTGCCCGAACGTAGTCTTCATGAGGGACATCCACGAAGGAAAGGGGGACCAGATTCCGGCGGATCAGCGGAATGTTGGCCGCAAGTCTGGAGACCCGTTTGTTGACGTCCTCGAACGGTTGCAGATAGGGGATGTGAACCATTGCGAAGAAGGATTGCTCGAACGGGTCGTGGATTTCTTTCCCCTTGCGGAGAAGCAGTTGGAAAAGTTCCTCCACATATTTTTCTCCGTCCGCCGGATGGTAGACCGATCCGGTAATGCCGATCGACTTTCCCCGAATCCTGCCGCAGGCTCTCGGATCGGCGAGCAGGTTATCCGACAGCAAAGCGTGAAGTCCGCAGATGGTGTAGTGATTGAATCCGATTTCCTCCGCCTGCTCCACCAGCAGTTCAATAGCGGCTTTATGGTTCAGAATCATCTGCGCCTCGGTTACGCTCCGTCCCTCGGCCTGTTCGCCGAGTTCGATCAGTCGTTCGGTCTCCAGAAGCGAGTAGGTGTTCCCTTCCAGACGACTGGAATTCCAGGAGAGATCAATCAGCAAGCGAGAGAGGACGTGCCGTGCATAGGTTCCCGCCGGCATCTCGGTTTCCGTTGTTCCGCTGATCTCCCGGAGATGCCGCCGAATATCTTCGGTAAGATAGAAGGAACGATCGGGCTGATAATCTTCCAGGAACTCCCGATTGTATCCGACCGGATGCCGTTGAGTTGTCGGCAGCATTGCCGTCTCTTTGAGAGTTCGTGAAATCGGAGTAAGGGGAATGGAAGGAGCGTTGTCCGGCTTTACCTGTTCAGACCGTTTTGATTTTTCCCGCTCAATGTCCAAAACATACCGGGTGCCTCGTCCTTCACCCGACACCCGGAGCTTGTTCTCTTCAATCAGTCGGGCCAAACGGCGCTGCAGCGTCCGGCGGGAGACGGAAAACGGCAGTCTTGAAGCGATCTCATCAAGCGTTGCGCCATCTTCATACGAGGCAACGATATCGACGATGATCTCCAGCTCACTTTTCGGAATCTGTTTCGGCATGGTTCTATCAAGTTTTGCGCGCCACATTGACGGTTTGCGCGACAAAATAAGGCGTTTGCGCGCCACATCAGCGATTTGCGCGACAGAAAAACCGTTTGCGCGCCACATCGAACTTGTCGGTTCTCTCCGGCATCTCTCCTTCTTCCCGATGTCACATCCCGGAACTCACCGCGTCGGGGAAGGCAACTGAGCGATTTCATACCATCAACCAACCGGGAGAACCGAACACGATGCGACGATTCATTCCATTTCTGACTCTGCCCTTTTTCTTTCTGGGATTTGCCCACCTGACAAGCGAACGTGAGCGGACTGCCGGCGAGTCGGTCTTTGCCGATCCGGCCTACAACAAAGTGATGCCGGTTGCCGACCTCGGCGCGGTGGAGTATCGGGAAGGGGTGACTGCACGACTTGAATATCTGGAAAGCGTACTTCGCGAGCGGAATGTTGACGGATGGCCGGAGGAGTTGCGGGCCGAACGGCTGAGAAATCTTGACCGGCTCCGTGCGTACCGTCTGGCCGGACGCTTCCCGGTTAACTACGACCATCCGGACCGGCAGCTTCCGTGCTTCCTCGATCGGGACGGCAACCTCTGCGCTGTGGCGCATCTGATTGCCGAATCGGCAGGGATGGAGCTTGTGAAGGACATCAACGCACGTTATCAGTATGCGACGGTCTCCGAAATGGAGATGCAGGAGATCGACCGCTGGATCGCCTCTTCGGGACTGACGAGAGAGGAGGTGATCACGATTCAGGAACCGGGATTTAGATCTGCCGAGCGAGAATTACCGTTCAGGGAAATCTCCGCCAACGATCTCCTGATGCCGGCAGCATCAGACTCTGCACGAATTCTTCCCGCAGTCGATTCCGCATCGATACGGCGAATGCCGCAGGTGCAGGATACGCTGCCTGATCTGAGCATGAGGGGGAATGTCGAAGTGCGATTGACGAATGGCGAATGAAGAAGAAGAGAATGTCGAATAAAGAGAAACGCTGATAGCTCAAAGCCCACTGCTGACGGCTGATAGCTACCCGGAATCGCGCAAAGACGCAAAGGGCCAAAGAACGCAAAGCCGAAGGTGACTACTCACGGCTCAACGCTGATAGCTCAAAGCTCACGGCTCAAAGCTCCTCAAACCGAAAAGGGGTGCCCGACCAAAACCGGACACCCCTTCTTCTTGCCTGATGATCCTTTTACCTTAGCGGATCACGTTCACCCGTTGAACGACCGTCCGGTCTCCCGATTCCACGACCACAAAGTATGTGGCGGCCGGGAGTGTGCCGAGGTCGGCGCGGAACCAGCGATCGGGCGGGGCGTCGAACCACATGTCC
>CBFGQN010000534.1:0-3245 GCA_965650895.1 uncultured Ignavibacteria bacterium
CCCGCACCCATCTCCCCCGCTCCTCCGCAAGCTCCGCACTCTCTCCCCGCTCGTTGGTATAGCCGCAGGCAAGCTCCACCCCGGTCTCCGGATATTCCCGCATCCGGAAGCCGATGATGTTCAGAATCTGATGGTATTTCTGTATCGTGCCGCCCGGAATTGTGACGTCGCTGAACTCATGGCGCCCCGCAGCCGAGATAAACCGCCGGTATCGTTCAGGGGGCTCGAACTCTCCGGCATCGAAGAAGAGCGTGCGAAACAAAGGGTAGATCTCTTCGACGGTCATCTCCTCAACGATGATCCCGCGAAAGTCTCGCCACTCATCGGGAGCACTGAAGGGGAGGGAAAGGGTATAATCGCTCGGCGGGCATGACAGTGTCAGCGTTGGAGAGAACCGGAGCGTGGTGATGTCCGTGTCGAATTCCTGAGCTTGCATCGTTGCGGAGAGAGCTACAAAAATCACAGCGAGAGCGAAGACCGGACCGAAGGCGTTCATCAGGGTTCTCCGGGAATTGATGGTGAAAGATGTTCCGTTCTACCGGAGAAGTGTCGCAACGGCAGGAAAGGATGCGGAGGGAGACAACGCTCCATAACATTATCCCGCTTCTTCAAGCACCAACCCGGCCTTCCGTACACATGTCGACAGAACTCTCGTCGAAATCAGCCAGGCCAGCAGAGACTCGGCCCCCATGTTCCGGTTGACCCCTTCGGGCGTCAGTCCGTCGAAGCATACGCCGGTTTCTGGATCGTAGAGGGGAAGGCCGTGATCGTTCTATCCGACAAACCAGCCCCACGCAAGCCGCGCACGTTCAAGCCATGCCGGATCTTCATCCACCTGCCAGGCCTCGCAGGCCCCCTCCACCAGACACAACGCCTCGATCGGCTGCTGGTCGAACCGTGCACGCTCGCCGATCTGCTCGCCCGCACGCCGCTTCAGCCATCCACGATTGCCGATAATTGAAAGCTGACCCGAACCTCCCCGCTGTACCTGGAACAGCCATTGCAACACAGTCTTTCCAGCATCGATCATCTTCCGGTCCTCAAGCAGTTCTCCGGCCGTCAGCAGGGCATGGGCCAGTCGTCCGTTTGCGTAGGTCGCCACCGGCTCCGGCCAGAGCCAGCTCTCCGCATCAACGATGTTCTCTGACGGCACGACGTGGGAGAAGAGAGAGAAGAGGCGTTCCGCCATCTTCTCAAAATGATGGAGATGGGAGCGATAGAACGACCGATCCTCACGTATCTCACCGAACGCCAGAATGATGAAAGCCCAGGCCCGCGGCGAAGTAAATCCCTCGACAGGTTCAAGTCCCTTTTCAAAGAGTTTTTCGGCCCCCTCACGCTCAGCTCCGATTGGTGCCGACATACGGGCAGTCGCCAGGCTCCAGAGGGCCCGTCCGTGCGAATCCTCACTCCCCACTTCCTCCAGCCACCGCCGGTTATATCCCATAAAATTTCTGAACCGCCTCGTCTGCGGATTCCAGGCATGAAGGATAAAGGCCAGGGAAGTGGAAATCATTCGCCCGATCTTCTCCTGACGGTCGGCATACGCCGGATCGATACGGGGCCGTCCATCCTGTCCCGATCGTTCAAACAATCGGCAGAGGAACTGGAGTCCACGGGCCGTATCATCGATACAGTAGCCGTGGTTCCGGTCGGGCAGACCGTAGGAGCTATGCTGCAGCATCCCCGTATCATCATACATCCGCTCCAGATGCGCCAGATTCAACGGGACTGAAAGCAACTCATCCTCCCTTCCACTCATCCCGGACGGGATCATATATCACCTCGAAGAAGATTCTCAAGTAGCGTCTCCATATCCACCGTTGCAAAGCCGGAGATGGAATCGGACATGGCGTAGGGAATCAGAAGCTGTCCGTTGTGTTCGATCGCACCGCAGGTGTAGACGACATTCGGCACGTAACCGTCCCGCTCTTCGGTGTTCGGACAGAGAAGGGGACGGGTCGTCCTTCCCAGAATGATGCGGGGATCCTCCAGATCAAGCAGCAACGCCCCCAGACAATACTTTCGCATCGGACCGACACCGTGCGTCAGGACAAGCCATCCTTCCGGCGTTTCAATCGGCGAACCGTTGTTGCCGATCTGGATAAACTCCCAGGGGAAGACCGGTTCGTTCAGCAACTCCGTCTCATTCCAGAAATGCAGGTTGTCGCTGAACATGATAAAGTTGTTCTCTCCATCCTGCCGCCCCAGCATTGCGTAGCGCCCCCCCACCCTCCGTGGGAAGAGTGCCATCCCCTTGTTCTGCGCCGCCGCACCGTTGAGTGTGGAAACTTTAAAGGTGATGAAGTCTTCGGTTTCGATAATCTGCGGGAGAATCCTCACGCCGTTGTAGGCCGTGTAGGTAGCCACATAGCTGACGCAATGGTCCTCCTCGACAAAGCGAACGAACCGCGCATCCTCGATTCCCTGCCGTTCGTTCTCGGAGACCGGAAAGAGCACCCGTTCGCAGACCGGAAGATCGGAAGGGAAGCGGACCGTGTAGTTCGATTCGGCAAGCCAGCGAATCGTCTGCATCCGCTCCTCGATAACGCCCCGGGGGAGGGTCGATTCGGCGTAGAAGTGTTCGATCGCCTCATTCAACTGCACGTAGGTAAAATCCTCACGCAGAGTCGCGAAGAACGAGTCGAGCGCATCCCCGGCCACGCCGATCTCCCGCAGCTTTCTCCTGAACAACGCTTTCTCGTAATGATGGTCGGGATAGATTTCGGGGGACTCCAGATAGGGACTCAGTTCGCTGAAAGAGATTCTTCCGTCCGGATCGACAGTCCCTTCGCGGAACTCGACCGAGGAGATATGCCCCTCGCCGGTGGCCCTGAAGCTGACAATCACCCGCAATCCCCCTTCGGGGACCTGGCTTTGATCCGGCGCCGGGACGATCGACGGGTTGAACATTGCGGCGGCACTGATCGAGTATTCGTGTGTGAAACATGCCCCCAGCAGGAGCCGTCGGGCATCGGTGAGAAGACCGAACGACTCGACCGGAATGTAGGGGCGGATCGACCGGTAATTCCGCTCAAGTGTCTGACGGAACCGGCGGTGACGGTGCTCGAATTCCCGGAAGATCTCGTCGAGCTTCCGCTCCACACTCTCCTCCGAAGCGGCCAGGACCCGGTCGATGACATGGACGATCCGTTCCGGGCCGCCGGGAACGAAAAGCCGGGTGATCACCCGACGATGCTCGGGGAAGAAGCGCTCCGGTCTGCGCTGCAATCCCAGCGTTTCTC
>CBFGQN010000535.1:0-3236 GCA_965650895.1 uncultured Ignavibacteria bacterium
AGATCAGCCGGTTCGCCCGTCTTGTCAACGGCGAGAAGATACCGACGCTGCAAGAGGCTCTGGAAACGATCCGGAAGGAGACGACACTGGAACTCGTCTGGCTGGATGTGAAGACGCCGGAGACGATCGGGGCGATTCTTCCGATCGTCGAGAACGAAACGGCGGCGGCAGCGGGACGGACTCCCCCGCTGGAGATCATTGTCGGTCTTCCGCAGGAACCGGTCTTCAACGCCTTCCTTCAGATACCGGAGGAGGAACGTCCTCCGGCCATTTGCGAGCTTGACCCGGATTTTGTCCGCCGGGTCGGAGCGATCATCTGGGCCCCCCGCTGGACCGAAGGGTTGCAGACCCCGGAACTTCAACAGATGCACGCAGAAGGACGCCGTGCATTCGCCTGGACGATCGATCAGGAGTTTGCGATCCGGGATTTTATCGAAGGGGGATATGACGGCATCCTCTCCAACCGTCCCTCGCTCGTCGCCTGGCACTACTATACGGGAAGACCATGAACGGAGACCGGAAACGACGACAAGGAATCCATATGCGAAGAATCGCGCGGCTGCTGCCGATCCTTCAGGCCGTCATTGCCCTATCTCTTTTTGCGCAGACCGATTCCACGGAACGATTTGCTGCGGAAGACCGGACCGAACCGGACAGAAGTCTGCGGATCACCCTGACTCCGGGAATCACCGCCCGCATCACTCCCGGCTTCGAACCCGATTCCACAGTCGATTCCAGAACCGGCGGTCCGGGGGCAATCCTCCGGTTGATGGTGGTTCCGGAACATGCCCTGAGCGTCGGCATCGAGAGCGGATTTATCACGATAATGAACGCCCGGGAGAGCGAAGGGACGGAAAACAGCACCGTGCCGGAACAGTTTACGCTGACGGCGATTCCGGTCCTGCTGACGCTGGCGATGGGAAACGAGCGATTCGAGATCGGCGGAGGGATCGGATACTTCGATTTGATCGCCACCACCAAGGGAGAAAACCAGGGACTCAACTTCCAGAGTCACGCATGGGAGATCGGATTCATGGTCAACGCCCTCTACCGGTTCCCGCTCGGAGAGCGTTTCGATCTGGGCCCGTCACTGCGCCTCTACAATCTTGCCGACCGCCCGGTCACAGTGCTGATGCTCGGAGCCGACCTGCAGATGCGGGCGTTCGACCTGTAGCGTTTCGATGAACTTCCCGGTCAGCCGACTGAAAATGGGTGAGAAGGCAAAATCGTATATTTGCCCCGGACGTTTTCAGATGCGACTTCTCACGCTTCATACCGCCATGCTTGGTCAGCGAACCGGAACAATCCGCGGAGGATCGTTCCTTTCGCTCCTTATCGCACAGTCACGGGTTCGCCGCTGGCGCCTGCTGACCTCTCCCCCTTCTCCGCTTCTGCGATTTCTCCTCCCGGTCGGCTGAGTTCCCGGCCGGTTGCGGCACCACTGAAAAAGATAGAAAGAGCGGAACCTGTGTGAATCACGCCCGGCATTCGACCGCGACAAGTGATTTGCAACCTTTCAGCATTAATGATCCGGAATTTTCCATTTGAACAGAGCATAACCATGTCCATTCATAAATCAGTCACACAGTCGGTCGCGCCGGAGCAGGTCCATGAAACGCTGAGCAAGCACATGCTTGTCGACGGATTCGACTTCGTTCTCGATCTCGACCGGAGCCGGGGAGCCTATCTCTACGATGCCCGGAACGGACGGCGCTATCTCGATCTTTTCACCTTCTTCGCCTCCAATCCGATCGGCATGAACCATCCGGCACTCAACAACGACGACTTCATCCGGAAGATCGGTCGCGTTGCCGTCAACAAGCCGTCGAACTCCGATATCTACACCGTGGAGATGGCCGAATTCGTCAGAACATTTTTCGAGCTCGCCGTCCCGGATCACTTCCGCTACGCCTTCTTCATCTCCGGCGGCGCCCTTGCCGTGGAGAACGCGTTGAAGACGGCGATGGACTGGAAGGTCAGAAAGAACATCAAGGCCGGCCGCCCGGAAACGCTCGGCACCAAAGTCCTCCACTTCCGTCAGGCCTTCCACGGTCGCACAGGCTACACGATGAGTCTGACGAACACCGATCCGACAAAGGTGAGGTACTGGCCGAAGTTCACCGACTGGCCCCGCGTCTCGAACCCCTTTGCCGAGTTTCCACTGGAGGGGGAGAATCTGGAACGAACGATCGCGCGGGAGAAGCAGACCCTGGCCGAGCTTGAAGAGGCATTCACGCAGCATGAGCACGACATCGCCTGCATCATTCTGGAACCGATTCAAGGTGAAGGAGGGGACAATCATTTCCGTCCGGAATTTCTGCGTGAGCTTCGCCGCATCTGCGACGAGCGGGAGGCAATGCTGATCTTCGATGAAGTCCAGACCGGACTGGGTCTGACCGGAGAGATGTGGGCGCACGAATCGCTCGGCGTCGCTCCCGATATCATGGCCTTCGGAAAGAAGATGCAGATCTGCGGTATCGTCGTCAGCGAGCGGGTGGACGATATTGACGACAACGTCTTCCATACCTCCAGTCGGATCAATTCTACGTGGGGAGGAAACTTGGTCGATATGGTTCGCGTGACGAAATATCTGGAGATCATCCGGGACGAAGGACTGGTGGAGAATGCCCGGGAAGTCGGCCGGTATCTGCTGGAGGAGATCGTGAAGCTGACCGAGGAGTTCCCGCAGATTCTCTCCAATCCGAGAGGAAGAGGATTGATGTGCGCGATGACCGTCAGGGACGTTGAGACGCGAGGCTATATCCTGCAAGGGGCCCTTGCCCGGGGGGTGATGATCCTCGGCTGCGGCGAACGCTCCATCCGCTTCCGTCCCCCGCTGAATCTGACCCGCGAACAGGTGGATGAAGGAATCGGCGTGCTGCGGGAGGTGCTCGGGACGATCTAAGCTTCAGGGATTTCTTTCTACAACAAAGAGTTCACGCAAAGTCGCAACGAGCAAAGAACGCCTGACAGCTCACGGCTTATAGCTGATTGCTGATCGCTCATTGCTGACCGCTCATTGCTCATTGCTGACTACCTTCACGTATATTTGCCGCCGTGCGTATTCGCGATCCATATCAGTCGGCCCGCCGGATGTCGTTCCTCGGGCTTGTTCTCGTTATTCTGGTCTTTATCGGAGGCATGGGCTGGCTCGTGCTCGGCATGACCAGTCGCTCGTTTGATGCTGAAGATGATGCCTCCGACGAGATCGAAGGGTTGAGCGCCGAGGTGCGGAT
>CBFGQN010000536.1:0-3231 GCA_965650895.1 uncultured Ignavibacteria bacterium
GAAACAGTCTCTCCGATAATCCAGTTCCAGAGGAAGGTAAGGAGAGGGACCGCACCGACCAGAAAGAACGCAAGGAACGTGGCGGCCGCCGCCCGCAGCGGGTCGGCATGTTCCAGCGCGAGACCGTGTTCTTCCTGCAGCATCGTGTCGACCCAGCGGCCGTCATCGGAGGTGATGACCTCCACCACCCGCTCCAGTTCCTCCCCCTCGAACCCCTTGCGGGCGAAGATCTGCCGGATCTCCTCACGCTCCCCTTCCGGACAGAGCCGGATGTGATCCAGCTCTTCCCGCCGTGTCTTCTCTTTGTGCTCCAGCTCCGCCTTCGTTCCCAGATAGTTGCTGACGGCCATGCTGAACCCGTCGGCCAGCAGATTGGCAAGTCCGAGAATGATGATGACGCTGCTCGGAAGTCCGGCCCCGGCAACCCCGGAAACAACGGCAAAGGTGGTGACCGCTCCGTCGATCGCTCCGTAGATGAAGTCCTTCAGATAGCCGTGCCCCGGTCCGCCGTTCAGACGAACGGCAACCGCTTCCGGCGTGTGGGAGTCCCGGAGGTCGTTCAGTACATGTTGTGAGATCGGCGTGGTTTTCACCGGCATCTGCTTTCCCTGTCGCTCTGAATCCGTTTCGGACAAAGGTAGAGAATTGCCCGGTACCGGACGCGGGAATTCACCCCTTATCAATACAACACAAGATAGGCATCAAGGACCACCCCCTGCACGGCCAGGCCCAGCGTCACGTTTCCTCCCGGAAGATCGTCCCAGATGTTTTCGGAAACGATCCACGCAGACCCGGATGCCGGCGTTGCGACGCGGCTGTTTCCTATCAACACATCGTTGGTGCAGTCGTAGAGACGGGCAACGTTCTCGGCAAATGAAGCGGTCCCGTTCGACCAGAACAGCACCATCAGGACAGCCGAGTCGACATGCCGGTAGTTCTCCTTGTTGAAACCGGGAAAAGAGATAAGGTCAAGAGGGGCCGGGGATGTTGTGTCATTCAGAGAGAAGAGACTCCCCGGATTGATGGAAAATTTGAGCCGGATCTCATCGGTCTCGGGACCGGACGGGGCATCACGACACCCCGGAACGACGAAGGGGAGGAAGAGGAGAACGGAAGCAAGCAACGACAGTAATCTCTTGTTCATAGTCGGGCTCCTGAATATTGAAATCGGAATTCCTTTCAAGAACACCTGAAGTGATCGGCCGTCACCCCCGTTCCACAAAATTTCTCTTCGCTCCCCTGCCTGCCGTCCCGGCGACGCTATTTCCGGTCTCCGTAGAACTCCCGCACTTTGGCGGCCATCTGCGGCTGGGTCATCTTGTCGGCCGTCTCCACACCGGCAATGCGATCCCGCAGGATATGCGTCCCTTCCAGTTCCTTTTTCAACTCTCCCTTTGCCAGACCCGGACCGAAGATGAAGATGGAATCGACCCCCTTGAGCCTGTCGATCACGTTCCGGTAGTACCGGTCAAGCTGGTGTCTGAACTGCCGCTCGTTCCGGGTTTCGGCACTGGTGTCCTGCGGTCCCCACGGAGTCTTCGCCCGTGCTCCCCCTTCCATCTTCGGAGGGTTCTCCGCATCCGATTCCACAACTTCCACATGCTCCCCCCCGTTGTTCAGCGCAATGATCACAGCATGACGGTGATCGATCCAGATTCCGACTCTTTGCTCCATGGCTTCCTCCTTGTTCGATTCATATGTTGGCAGGTTTTTCACGCAGACAGATCATCGGCTGATCTGCGGCATCAACTCCGGATTCCCTCCCCCCCGCTATACGTTCACTCCATCGGCCAGAATGTCCCGATACTCCGTGTGAGTCCGCAACCACGATGCGAGGAACGGACAGAGAGGAATCACTCGCAGACCGTTCTCGCGAGCGAACTCCATCACACTCCGGGCCAGCAGCGAACCGATCCCCCGACCTTCCAGAGAGACCGGTACCTCCGTATGGGTATAGATGATCTTTTTTCCCATCAGGATATAGTCGACAAACGCGGTCAGATCACCGACGGCAAGCTCGAAACGGTTCCCCGACCTGTTCTGTCGTATTGCCGATGTATCGATTTCATTCATGCAGATCAGCCGGAGAATATTCCCGAACGGAAATGTTGCGGCGATTGTCGCCGCCCCCCCAAACATACAAAAGGAAAAGGGCGATTCGGAAGTTCCCGAACCGCCCTTGCAATGCAAAGATATGCGAACGACTCCCCCGCACTCCCTCATTCACAAATCGTCCTTCGCAAATCGACAATTCCTCCTATCCCCCCGGGACGATCTCGATCACCACCGTCCGGTTATAATACCGCTGCTCCGGTCGGCTGTTCCCGAACGGAGCCCGCTGCTCGTCCTCGCCGAAACCGTAGGAATCGAACGTCACCTTCCGTCCCAGCTTCGTCAGCGCATCGGTCAGAATCCGGCGGGCCTCGTCGACGCGACCGTCGGAAAGCTCGTCGTTGTACTCCGGCTTGCCGACCACGTCAGTGTGTCCGTGGATGATAACGGTCGAACCGTTCGGGATGGCCGGTGCCACCGTCTCGCGGAGGAATTCCTCGTAGGTGGCGACGGTCTTCGACTGGTCGAACTCGAAGAGGATCGAGTAACGAACGCCGCTCTGTTCTTCATCCGGATCGGCCCGGACCAGACGGAACTCCCGTGTCGGCGACTCGAATGTTCCTCCTCCCTTCAGGTTGTAGACCGTTTTGGCCGTGTACCGACCGTCGCGACGGTCGGGTCCGAGCAACTCGTTCGCGTCGATCCGGACGTCCTGATCTCCCCGATAGGGACCGAAGGTCTGGACGGCTCCGTCACGCTCGCTGATGGCGACCGACACGGACTCGACGTTGGCGTCGCCGTTGAACCGGAAGATCACGTCGTTGCCGATCGGCTCTTCTTCAAGCGTCACGATCTCCACCGGCATCAGGATGCTCCCCGGCTCGGCCTCGATCTCCACACGCCAGTTCTCGGCATCGATCATCGTCTTGTCCTCGCCGCTCGATCCGCCGGTTCCCGACTTGTGCGGCGGCATCTGCGCCCCCTTGGCGGTGATCCGGCCGGCATCGATACCGAATGTCGAGACGAGATAATCGCGGACCTTCTCGGCCATCTCTTTCCCCTTGGCCGCATCGCCGTTCGCCGAACCGGTCAGCGTGATCCGTGCCGACGGATTCCGCTTCATCCGATCGCCAAAGACGTTCAGGAAATACAGGGGCTCGGCGTCGAGACCGCCATCGT
>CBFGQN010000537.1:0-3227 GCA_965650895.1 uncultured Ignavibacteria bacterium
CTCCGATCCGACGCCCACGACTTCTACCGGAACTTTGCCGCCGGAGGGGCCGAGGAGTTTGTGATGACGATGATCTATGGTATGGCGGTCGGACTGGTCTGCGGTCTGGTGATGCCGCGTGACCGGAAGCGGGCAGAACGTTCTGACTGAAAGAAGGGTGCATAGCGCACGGGTGTGACCGCCTATGCCGATCCGCTCTCCACTCTGCTCCGCCGCGCTCCGGCCCAGTTGACTCCGATCCCCGCCTCGGCCCGAAGCCGGTCGGCAAGCTGTGCGGCTCCGTGCTGGATATGGCGGATGTTGACGAGCTGATGCTCCAGCTTCGGCACCTTGTACCAGTGGAAACCGCTCTCCGGACTGTAGATGTCCATCCGGTCGATCGCCTCGTCCACCATCCGGTCACAGATCTTCCAGTATGCCAGTACCTGCGCTTTCGTGTAGGGTTCGGGAAGGAGAGGAAGAGTGCTCTGCGGATCGGGGGGACCGGCGATCCCGTCGGGATGCTGGACCTCACCCTGGTGCCCCTCCCACGGACGGAAGCTCTCGCTGTCCGCTCCCAGATAGACCTGTGCGAAGAAGAGGGTGTGGTAGGCCACCTGCCAGAAGGCGTTCAGATGATTCCGGCTGAACCAGAGTTCTTCCGGGCACTGCTCGATCGCCTCCCCTAACATGGCAAGCGAGGCATGGTACTGACTTTTCAGAATCGTACGCAGAGCCTCGTCGCTCATGCCGATGTTGACGGAAACGTCCCGGGAATGCACTGTATACCTCCGCAGTTCTTGTGTGGATCGGTTCTGCGGCAACATAACCAATTCTCTTTCGCGGGCATTGAGGGGGGGTGACTTCCGGAGGAAGAATCCGGGCGTATTGATATCCTTCGGGACGGATTCCGGAGGCTGCCGAAAGCGATGTACATCGGCGATGGAGTGGCAGAGTCCGTGGCGGCAGTAGTGTTACGACAGCGGCGTTCGTCCGGTTCTTCGTACCTTCCCGGAACTATTGACCATCAACACATCTCCTGATAAGGTACTTATGCCTGAAGCAAGCGGCGGAATCAAAGGAACAGTGAAGACGATAGACAACCTGCCGATGCCGGGCGTCGTGCTGACGGCGACCGAGAGCTCGTCGGCGTCCAGGACAGTGGTATCGGATGCCGAGGGACGCTATACGTTCGCGCATCTGGAGCCGGGTCCCTATAGCGTGCAGGCTGAGATGCCGGGATTCAAACCGGTGGAAAAAGAGCATATCGAGGTGGAGATGGAATACGTCACCGTCGATTTCGAGATGAGCCCGGTTTCGCAGGAGTGACCGCCGGAGAACCGCCGCGGGAGTCTGCGCAACTCCCTGCATTCGGGAACGTCGACCCGACCGGAAGTTCCGGATCGGATGTCGTGATCGCGTATCACAACGTCTATTCCCTCCCTTACTGCTACTGATAACATAAAACTGATGACAGGGGAAGAGAGGAGGACATGCTCTCTTCCAGCCGACATCGGAGCCGGGTCTGTAATGCGGAGACATCCGCGTGATCTTGCCGCCGGGGCCTCTCTCTGATCGCCCCATGTCGGGGAACCGGGGACACGGTATGCGTGACCCTTTCTATGTCATGAACATCGTCGTCCACATCTGCCGCAATCCTTTGCCCTCTCCGCTTCGCTCTCTGCCGATCCGGAAGAATTCCCGCTGCGCTCCCTGCCGCTCGGATGATCTGAAGCATCGTTCCATTCCGCCGACATAAGATCCTCTCCCGACGCTCCGGAATGTCCGATTACGGGACCGGAGGTTTTCCTTCACACACCTGCGTTCTGCCGAAGGCTGCAATTCCTGCTCGCAGCCGCTTCGGTACGGACGGAGTACGGAATGCCGACACCGGATACTGCGAAGACACAGAAGAAACATCGAGTACAGCACATCGACCATATATCAACACCGGAGGAACCAGGATGAAGGCAATCGTATGTCGGGAATACGGCTCTCCCGACGTCCTTGAATTGCGGGAAACGGATCGACCCGTCGCGCGCGATCGTGAGGTCCTGATAAAAATTCACGCCTCCTCTGTGAACGCAGGGGACTGGCATCTGATGCGGGGAGAACCGCTGCCGGTTCGTCTGAACTTCGGACTGACGAAACCGAAGTTCCCGACATTCGGATCCGACATCGCCGGTCGCGTCGAGTCGGTCGGCCCGAACGTCACCCGCTTTCAGCCGGGGGATGAGGTCTTCGCCGACCTTTCCGGCTGCGGCATGGGGGGCTTTGCCGAGTATGCGGCGGTCCCGGAGGATGCCGTGGTGAGCAAACCGTCCGGTCTGACGTTCGAGGAGTCGGCGGCGGCTCCGATGGCGGGGAGCACTGCACTTCAAGGACTGCAAAAGGGGAAGGTCAAACCGGGAGAGAAGGTTCTGATCAACGGCGCTTCCGGCGGCGTGGGGACGTTTGCCGTGCAGATCGCAAAGGCTCTCGGTGCGGAGGTGACCGCCGTCTGCAGCACGAGAAATCTGGAGCTTGTCCGCTCGATCGGCGCCGATCACGTCATCGACTACACGCAGGAAAATTTCACCCGGAGCGGAAAGAGGTACGACGTGATCCTGGCTCTCAACGGATACCATCCGATATCGGATTACAAGCGGGCCCTGAATCCGGGGGGACGTTACGTGATGACCGGCGGCGCCGACGCGCAGTTCTATCAGGCCGCGCTGCTCGGTCCCTTGATGTCGATGACCGGAGGAAAAACGATGGGGGTGATGCTCCACAAGGCAAACCGGGACGATCTCGGATTGCTGAAAGATCTTCTCGAGGAGAAAAAAGTTGTTCCGGTGATAGACCGGCGCTACAGGCTGGCGGACATTCCCGAAGCCATTGCCTATGTGGAAAAGGGACATGCCCGGGGGAAGGTGGTGATAACCGTAGCCGATGACGATAGCGGAGGAGAATCCGCGGAGGTGTTGCCATGACGAACGATTTCTCCGATCTCACGTTCCGCAGATCGGCAAAGGTTGCCGGAGGAGGCTATCTGGTGATTATCCTCTGCGGCATCTTCGCCGAGTTCGTCATCCGCTCCGGTCTTGTCGTTCCGGGGGATGCGGCGGCGACGGCCGCCAACATCCTTGCCTCCGAAGGATTGTTCCGCATCGGCATGGCCTCCGATCTGGTGATGCTGATCTTCGACGTGATCGTCGCCCTTGCCCTCTACGTCCTGTTTGCCCGGGTCAGCAAAAGTCTTGCGCTGC
>CBFGQN010000538.1:0-3217 GCA_965650895.1 uncultured Ignavibacteria bacterium
GCACAGCAGGGCTGTTGCCGGACCATTTTATCGTATAAGGTTGTCCAACAGACAACGTCTCTCCACCATTAGGTTGAAGGACTTGGAGAGCAGATTGAGCATTACCACGATTGGCAAGAACAAATAGCAGAAAGAGAGGGATCAATCGAGCGGCTATTCCAACAACAGAATTCATACGGCATCAAGCGGAAATGAACTGGAAAGAAATGACTTCTCTATATGACGAAAATACGATACAGAGTTCTCACTTGAAACTAAAGAAAAAAACAGCCGGGCTCCCTCCCCGGAACCCGGCTGTTGTGGATTAGTGGATCAAATGTGGAAAACCGGTTACTTTTTCTCGTCTTCGTCGACGATGGTGTAGTCGGCGTCTTCCACATTTTCGCCCCCCTCAGCGGCTCCGCTGTCCCCTGCAGCAGCTCCGTCGCCTGACGGACCCGATGACGATGACTGGTACATCCGCTGCGAAACCTCGCTCCACGTCTTGTCGTGAGCCTCTCTGGCAGTCCGGATTTCATCGATACTTCCCGATTTGATCGCTTGCTCCAGTTTATCGATCGCTTGCTCGATCTTCGCTTTGTCTTCAACCGGTAGCTTGTCGCCAAGCTCTTCAAGCTGCTTCTTCGAGGAATGAATCGTCTGGTCGGCCTGATTGCGCTGCTCCACTTCTTCCTTCCGCTTCTTGTCAGCGGTGGCGTTCTCCTGCGCTTCACGCTTCATGGCGGCGATTTCCTCCTCGCTCAAGCCACTGGAAGACTCGATCCGGATCGACTGCTCCTTGCCGCTGGCCTTGTCCTTGGCCGATACGTTCAGGATACCGTTGGCGTCAATGTCGAATGTGACTTCGATCTGCGGAATTCCCCGGGGAGCCGGCGGAATTCCGTCCAGATGGAACTTACCGAGCGATTTGTTGTCGTTTGCCATCGCCCGCTCACCCTGCAACACGTTGATCTCGACCGACGGCTGATTGTCGGCAGCTGTCGAGAAGATTTCGGTCTTCTTCGTCGGAATCGTGGTGTTTGACGGAATCATTGGTGTGGCAACTCCACCCATCGTCTCGATCGAAAGGCTCAACGGCGTCACGTCGAGCAACAGAATATCCTGCACGTCACCGGTCAGAACACCCCCCTGAATGGCAGCACCGACAGCGACGACTTCATCCGGATTTACTCCCCTGTTCGGCTCCTTGCCGAAGAAGTCCTTCACGATCTGCTGGACCTTCGGGATACGGGTGGACCCGCCGACGAGGATCACCTCATCAATATCGTTCGGAGTCATTCCGGCATCCTTCAGGGCCTTTTCACAGGGATCAACCGTTCGCTTGAACAGATCCTCGCACAACTGCTCGAACTTCGCCCGCGTGATGTTCAGGTTCAGGTGCTTCGGTCCTTCCTGCGTTGCCGTGATAAAGGGAAGATTGACATCGGTCTGCATCTGGCTGGAGAGCTCGATTTTTGCCTTCTCGGCCGCCTCGCGCAGACGCTGAAGGGCCATCGCGTCGTTTCGCAGATCGATCCCTTCATCCTTTTTGAACTCCTCGGCGATATAGTCAACCAGACGCTGGTCAAAGTTGTCGCCGCCGAGATGGGTATCGCCGTTTGTCGACTTCACCTCGAAGACGCCGTCCCCAAGCTCAAGGATGGAGATATCAAATGTCCCTCCTCCAAGATCGTAGACGGCAATTTTCTGGTCTTGTCCCTTCTTGTCCAGACCATATGCCAGAGCAGCCGCTGTCGGCTCGTTAATGATACGCTTCACCTCCAGTCCGGCGATCTCGCCGGCATCCTTCGTTGCCTGGCGCTGGGAGTCGTTGAAGTAGGCCGGAACCGTAATCACGGCCTCGGTCACCTTCTGTCCCAGATAATCCTCGGCAGTTTGCTTCATTTTCTGAAGAATCATCGCCGAGATCTCCGGCGGCGAATAAAGTCGGTCATCGATCTTTACCCGTACCGAGTCGTTATCTCCCGATACCACCTCGTACGACACCATTTTCTCTTCTTCCTTCACTTCGTTGTGAGTTCGCCCCATGAAGCGTTTGATGGAATAGATGGTGTTCGTCGGATTGGTCACTGCCTGGCGTTTCGCCGGTTGACCGACCAGACGGTCGCCCGATTTCGTGAATGCCACAACAGAAGGGGTGGTTCGCGTCCCCTCACTGTTGGCAATGACCGTCGGCGAACTTCCCTCCATCACTGCAACTACAGAGTTGGTCGTGCCGAGGTCAATGCCGATGATTTTTCCCATGATGTCTCCTCCTGTCTGAAAATATATTCGCTGTTTTCTTTCGTGTCGAGCAAATCCACCACATTCGGTGTCGGATCAGCCTCAAGAGATGTTGATGTTGACTCCGTTGTTCCCGGCCGATTTCGGCAGGGTTATCGTCAGCACACCGTTGATGTATGCGGCGGTGATGTTGTTCGCTTCAATCTCCACACCTTCCGGCAGATCAATCTCCCGACTGAACTTGCCGTAACGCCGTTCCCCTCTGGAGACCGTTGTCTCCGAATCGGGAGTGACGTTGGTCTTGACTCCGGAGATTTCCAGTTTGCCGTTCCCCTTCATCGTGACATTGATATCCTCTTTGGCCACCCCGGGAATTTCGGCGCGAATATAGAGATTGTTCTCGTCCTGAGTGACATCGACGGCCGGACGGAACTGCTTCTGCAGGTGACTGACCGCAGCTGGCGCATCAACGCTCTCAAAATAGTCCTTGAGCTTTCCGGCCACTTCCTTTGTGATATGTTCGATCTCACGAAAGATATCCCCCCCTCGTGAGCGATGACCGCCGTCTGCGTTTGAATAGAAATACATGGTATCCTCTTGAAGTTGACTTGGTATTCTGAAACTGTATGGATGTTTCGAGACTCACTTACTCAAAGGATATGCCAGAGTTTCAACCATTCGTTTTTCGTTCTTTTCAGTCGGATTTCGTTTCCATGTTCTGCGGGTTCTGACAGGACGTCATACGATGTCGTCAGATGTTCTCCAGGATCGTGGCATCCCGTCAGCATACCATCATGAACCAAAGAAGGCGGGAATCGGGTGGACTGTTTCACAGAACATCCTTTCAATCGGATATCCATCTCTTTATCTCTTTTCAAGAATCTTTTAAGAATATGATTATTAATAGAGAGTGTGGAAATGTGGATTCGGATGTGGATTACTCCCGGAAGTAGAGAAAAAGGTGTAAAGGATGCGTAAAGAGGGGAGTTACCGG
>CBFGQN010000539.1:0-3217 GCA_965650895.1 uncultured Ignavibacteria bacterium
TAACGCTGACAGTTTCCATCGGACTCCACTCCACCCCGCTCTCCCCCCAACTCCCCGCAAACAACTGCATCCCCTCCTTCCGCTCTTCCTCATGCGGGAACCCCAACTCGATCCGGGACGACTCCTGCAAACGGCACTCCTCCCCGTTATGCGTCGCTCCGATGTAGACCATCCCCCCCGTCTCCAGCAACTTCCCTCCCGAGGTCGTCGTCAGGTTTCCCAGGAGAATATCCGACGTCCGGTAGTATTCCTTCACCTCAACCTGCACATCCCCGGTGATCGGCTTGCCGGTCCGCGCCGAAACGAACGAGCCCGCTTTGATCCGCACCGTCGTCCCCTCACCGCAGGTAATCACCGTATCACGTCGCGTCGAAACTGTGTGGGTCTCCGAAGGCTTCTCGAACCGGCTGTAGATCCCGGCGATCCCTTCCCCTCCCTTTGCCGGTCCGGAAGAAACCCGTTTCACCGGAGACTCACCGGAAGCCGGATGGATTTCGATGCTGCCGGTGGAGGGAGCCGGTTCGGGAAATTCGGCAAGAGCCGCTACCTCCTTTTCAACCGGCGGCGGGAGCTGTTGCGAAGCGCTTTGGCTCTTCTTCGGCGTCGCTTCGGGCTGATTGCCGCACGCGGCGAAGAGGAACACGAAGGAGAGAAGGAAGAGTGCAAACGACAGAAGAACAAATCCGGGGAGAACCGAAGCGAACAATCGGGACAATCGTGGCGTCATGATGACCTCCGAAGGATTATGGATGAAACGGTACTACAACGACCGAACGGGCCCGTGCGGGCGGATCCGACTATTGCCCGAGGGCACGACAAGAATGTGATGAGACCTCCGAAAGAACAGATGCAACCTCCGGAACGTTGCGCTGTTGCCGAAGACATTACGCAGCCGGACGGCGGGAGAAGGTCGGGATCGTCCCCTCGAAGTTTCAGGCGGAAGTTACCGTAGCCGGGAGATCGGTCAAAGGGAGAAAGAAACGTCTTGAACAGGTGAAGAAAAATTCCCACATTAGTCCGCTCTTCAATGCTGCTCCTCACGCTCCACATCCTCCTACACCTCTGACTCGATACGCAGACCTCCGAACCCACCGGTCTTCACCGTTCGTTGACGGTCGGATCTTCTTCCGCAGACATATTCCCGGCTACCGGACTTACCGAAGAACATGAAGTTGCTCGTACTCTCTCCTGCCTTCGCTTTGCAATGCCACGGTGTAGATTCCTGCAGGCAGGTCTTCAATGTTCCAGTCGACACGATGGGCTCCGGCCTCATACGCTCCATCGGCAACCAGTGCCGCCTCTTCTCCCAGTGCATTGAAGAGCCGGATGCACACCGACGACGCCTCCGGAAGCACAAAGGGAACCGTGATGCGCTGACGTGCAGGATTCGGATGAACAGACTGGAGATACCGCTGAGCCTCACCGGCGACCGGTTCGGAGACCGAGGAGACCGGTTGAAGGTCCCAGATTGCGACCCCCTTATCTCCTGCGATGGCGATGCGGGTTCCTCCGGCACTGAACTCGGCCCAGTTGAGACGGGCACTGTATTCGATCACAGCTAATTGTTCTCCCGTTACCGTGCTCCAGACGCGAACCAGGGAGTCGAGGCCTGTTGTGACCATGCGAGTGCCTGACCGGTCATACCTGGCTGTCTTTACAATAGTACCGTTAGGATAGCTCCTCAGCTTGGTGTGGGTGACGACATCGTATTCTGCGGATTCATACAATCCCTCCCCATCTACAATATCCGCTCCAACGAGCAACAGCTTCTTCCCATCCGGACTGAACTGGATATTCCGCACAAAAAATCTGCGCCTGAACTCCCACAGCTTCTCACCGGATTCATAATCGTACATCCTGACCCATCCGCTGTCGGTCGATTCAGCCAGCAACGTCCCGTCCGGACTGATGGCAAGTCCCTGTTTGTACTCAAGGTCTTCAATAACACTCCCCTGTTTCCCGATCTCCCGGATAACGACACCAGTACCGGCATCCAGCACTTTGATCCCCCACATTGTCAGGGCAACAAGTTGATCGCCGTCTGGTGTATAGGTAATACGATTAAGGAACGGCAGGTAAGGAAGGTAGCGAACTTCGTCCAGCACCGTCATGTCCCACACAATACCCCAGAACCCGAAGGAAGCGGCATGTGAGCTGTCGTGATTAAAGGACATGTCCCCCTGAACGACCGAATGAATCGTCTTGTTTGCCGAATCCGGCACACCCAGCTTATCGACGATACGGCCAATCGGGAAACGAACGATACGACCGTTTCCCTGCGTCCTGATCGTACATCCGGTAAAGATGACCTGTGTGCTGTCCGGATAGAATGCGCACCAGACGGTCTCGCGGCAGTACAAGGATGTGCTGTCGACGAAGACAGGTTGAAGACTCTGTGCCGCAAGACAACCAACGGAAAGTATCAGGGCAGCAAAAGAAAAAGAAGCACAACGAATGATGTTCATAGAAAAGACGAAAAGGGTTGATGTAGAAACAGAATGTCGGACCGCAGAAGACCGGCGGCCGGTTAACCGGAAGTCAAGCAATCAATATAGGCAGAGTGCATCGATCTCCGGTCTTTCAGACAATCGCCGCATCAGGTCCGGATGCCCCCTCTTTTACAATTCCCAGTAGTAGGAAAATCCGGCGCGTAGCGCAAACATGTGATTGTAGGCCCGGCCGTTCTCGTAACCGTACATCGGAGTAATGGTCGCCCCCATATCGATATTGAAGAGGACCCGGCCGTCGAACAGGTCGAAGGGATAGATCCTGAAGCCCCCCTGCACCTCCAGCAACGGATTCCAGATTGTCGAATCGGTGTCGAACGCCGTCGACGTCTCCTCGTTGGAGACCCGGACGCTCAGCGGAAGTCCCGCATTGACCCCGAGGTAGACGACGTTCCCCGATCTGCCGATCTTTGCAATCTGCGGCCCGAGCTTCAGATAGTATGCGTGAAATAGTATGCGTGAAGTCGCGTGTAGAACACCTCGATTTGCTCGTCGCTCAGCTTCGGCTGTGATCCTCGGTAGTCGAGGCTGAGATATTCCTGAATCGAGGAGGCATCCTCAAACTGTCGGACGTAGCGATAGAGGGCCGATTCGTCCATACCGCGCACCTCGGCGGTTTCAGCAGCCGAGAATCCGGAGTCGAGCATCAGCAGGGGGTAATCTTGACATACTCGCGTCGCTGACGCTGATGTCGCTGCTTCAACCGCAGC
>CBFGQN010000540.1:0-3214 GCA_965650895.1 uncultured Ignavibacteria bacterium
TGTGAACGAACGGAACGCAGCGTGAAATTGATTCACGCACATGTAGAAAACGAGGATTTCTTTCGGAATTACCGTTTTCTCCTTCGATCGGGTGGGATGGGTCCGCGAGGATAGATCAGTGTCACCAACACCTGACTTCCCCTCTTCAGGCGCAGTAAAGCGAACCTTGTCCGAAAGTGGGAGCCCCTTCCGCTACTCCTTGCTCTCCAACCAACTAAAGGACTGGTGGGGCCCGCGACAGGAGTCGAACCTGCGACCTGCTGATTACAAGTCAGCTGCTCTACCAACTGAGCTACACGGGCTTTTCCGTCGCGGAAGCTTTCCGCCGACAAGAGGGATAAATTTCGCCAATTCTTTCACATTACGCAATGAACAAAAGGGACGGAACCGATTGTTACGGCGATTTTGCCTTGATTCCTGCGAAATGACCTGTTCTCTCACGAATGTGTTTCCGGATTGATGCGGCCGGACTCTCGGCTTCCGTCTCTGTATCCGATTTGTCGGAAGATCCTCCCGAGCCGGGAAAATGCTTGGATTACCGGTGCCGGATATGTACATTCGGATGTCGGCACACTCCATCACGTGCCGCAACACCCTGAACATCACCATACATCATGCCCACAACCTTACATCCCGGAGGAATCCATGTCGTTTGTTCAACGCCTCGAATCCCGCTTCGGCCTGACGCGGGGTGACGTCACCATTGCTCTCTTTCTTGTTGTGGCCGCCTGCGGCGGGGCGGTCTACACCGAGTTGCTCGAAGATGACCGGACGTTCCGTCGGCGGGTCGATCTGGCTTCGCTGGTCGCCCGCAGCGATTCGGTTGCCGATGCGCGGGAACGGTATCTGGCCGGAGCCTTTGCCTCCGACTCCGATTCGGTCGCCCGTCCGTGGGATCCGCTGAGCGAGGAGGAAATGATAGAGGAAGGAACCTCGGAATCGGTCGACGGGCGGAGTGCCGAGTTGACCCTTGAAGATGTCGCCCCGATCAATATCAACGTCGCCTCGGTACTTGTGCTGCAGCTCCTTCCCGGTGTGGGGGAGAAGACCGCCCTGAAGATTGTTGAGGGGAGACCGTATCGGAGAATTGAAGATATTATGCGCATCAGGGGGATCGGAGAGAAGAAGTTTGCAAAGATGCGACCCTACATCACGGTCGGACAGGTGAAAGCGTCCGAGTCGGAAGTCTTTCCCGAGGGGGAGATTCCCGATTCCCCCGCCGGTGAGCGGAGTGTGGGGGGAGAAAAAGAAAGAACAGGAAGTGAAGAGAAGGCGGAAGCCGATCGGCCGACCGCCCAGGAGTTTCAGGAGAAACCGGACGAATGAGTATCAGGATCATAGGAGGGGAGCTGCGCGGGCGTCGGATGGAGGTCCCCGATCTTCCGGATCTGCGTCCGACAACCGACCGTGTTCGCGAGTCGATCTTCAATATCCTTGCCTCGCGGATTGACTTCGAGGGACTCCACGTTCTCGATCTTTTCGCCGGCAGCGGTGTTCTCGGCATCGAGGCCCTGAGTCGCGGAGCCGAACGGTGTCTCTTTGTCGAGCGGAATCGACGGGCTCTTTCGGCGATTGCAGGGAATCTGCGCGCGTTCGGGCTGGATGACAGAGGAGAACTGATGGCGGGGGATGCGCAACGACTCGCGGGGGGAAAGATCCGTTCGGGACGGGAGGACGGGACGTTCGATCTGATCCTTGCCGATCCTCCCTATCGTGCTCCGGTCTTCAACGAACTTCTCCGTTCGATCCGGCCTCTCCTTGCCCAGGACGGACTCTTCCTTCTTGAACGGTCACGGGAAATTCGTATCGTTGAGCCGTCCGATCTTGTGTTGCTTCTGGAACGGACATTCGGCCGGACGGTCATCGCTCTGTATGGAATGCAGGGAGAGGAATAACGAGTCGGACGGCTTGTTCGGCAGCGGCTGTTTCCGGTAATATCATTCAGTCACGGACCCGAGATTGCAGCATGACACGCGTACTCTATCCCGGCACGTTCGATCCGATCACGAACGGCCATCTCGACATTATCGACCGGGCCGCCGGTATCTTCGACGAAGTCATCGTGACGGTCGCGGTCAACAGCGCGAAGCAGACGCTTTTCACCGAAGAGGAGCGGATCGATCTGATCCGGCGTTCCTGCGACGAGACGTTGCCCGGCAGAAAGAATATCCGGATCGAGAAGATCGACGGCCTTCTGGTCGACTTCGCCCGACGGGTCGGAGCCGTGGCGGTGTTGCGGGGGTTGCGGACGCTGGGGGATTTCGAGTACGAAATGCCGATGGCCCTGATGAACAGAAGGCTGAAAAACGATCTGAGCACCTTCTTCGTACCGGCTGATGAACGATATATTCACCTGAATTCCAGTATCGTCCGGGAACTGGCCCGCTACGGTGCCGATCTTCCGGACCTTGTTCCCGACTGTGTGGCGCAGGCACTCAGAGAAACCTTCAACAAACAAACCTGAACCCCGACGGTTATTTGCAGAGAATCACCATCCCCTCTTTTCATTTTTCCTTTTGAATCTTGCATTCCATCTACCTATGTCTTTTCTCGTATTCGATATTGAAACCGCCGCCCTGCCGCTTGAAAATTTTGACGAAGCCCGTCAGGAATATCTGATGCGGGGGGCCGAGACCGAAGAAGATCGCCGCAGACAGGCGGCCAACATGAGTCTGAACGGCTTGACCGCCCGCGTGGTCTGCATCGGCATGGTCTATGCCGAGTCGTATGATGCCGAGCCGAAGGGATTTGTGCTCTCGAATGTTCCGGAGGGTCCCGGAGAGGATATCCTGCCGGACGGATCGGTCTGGCGCTATATGTCCGAGACCGAGATGCTGGAACAGTGGTGGGAGGTGCTGGAGCGCCGCCCCTCCCATCTCGTTTCGTTCAACGGTCGGGGCTTCGATTGTCCCTTCCTGATGCTCCGGAGCGCCGCGCTGAAGGTGAAGCCGAGCCGGAATCTGATGGGGGGGACGCGGTATCGCTACGATCTGCACACCGATCTGCAGGATGAACTTGCCTTCTTCGGCTTCTCCGCCGGCATCAGTCCGCTGAAACGATTCAATCTCGATTTTTACTGCAAGGCATTCGGCATCACCTCTCCGAAGGAAGAAGGGGTGACCGGAGATATGGTTCCGGAGATGTTCAACAACGGTGAGCACCGGAAGATCGCCGAGTACTGCGTTCGCGATGTCTTCTCCACCTGGAAGCTCTT
>CBFGQN010000541.1:0-3202 GCA_965650895.1 uncultured Ignavibacteria bacterium
AGAGTCCTGAGTATATTTCTTCATAGACTGCACACGCCTGCCGAAGCCAATCTGGCTGGCTGGTGACTTCTGAATCCACATATGGAGTCTTGTCCTAATACCACCCGGCAGTGCCTCTCTCGTTGGTTTGTGGAGTACAGTGGGGAGAACCAAGAATACCAGGGGATATGCCATTCCCTGACCCAAGTGCTGCGAGTACCCTCTAACTGCCTCAAACAAGAGGAGGGAGCAGAATGCAGGATTGAGGAGATTAGCGACTTCGGGCGGGCGGTCTTCCCAACTCAACATATCAATCCTCCGCACCGGATGCTAAAATCTCTTCTAAGCGGTCAACAAACCTTGGATGCCAATACACTTTAGGGCCTTGCGGTGGCATAAGATCAGCAAGTATGTGGTAACTACCACGCATCACATAGCCCTCATGGACCTCGGGACGAATTTTTATATCAGCATCCACCTCCATCCAGCGCAGAACACGCTTTCCGAACTCGATGCAAGCACTATCATCATCGCCGAGATCTGCATCATCTTTCCAAATCTGTACATAACGATCCCACTCCTCGACTAGGCGCTGCTCATACCGCTCCAGCTCGTCGTCGATCAACAGTTGCTCCCGTACCCACCGGGACCGCTGCTGAAAGGCTCGGTAGTAGTCCAAGATCGCGTTTCTTACCCGACCAGCCCCTAGAGACAGGACCCGAAGCTGGTGAACGAAGAGACGCTCATCAGCATCAGGATCCGGCTCGTCATCCGGAAGTGCCCCGGCCAAGTGGATGGGCAGGTTGTCTGGGCGAAGTTGATAGGTAAACTCCACGATCTTGGCATTAAGTTCCAATAGCATGATAGGCTGCCGCGATCCGCTGCCCAGAAGATGATCTACGACCTTGTTGAACCACCACCCCTCTATCAGATAGTATAGTGAGTCTAGCCGTTCTTGAGCGACAGCGATACGCAGCCTCCTCCTTATCAGGACGTATACGTCGTTGATCGATGGAGACTCATCAAAGACCTTAATCGATCTCAGGAGCTTGATCTGCATCTCAGGCCCGAGATCACTGAACGCCTTAAAAGAATTTTGTAGATCCTCGCTCTTGGATGTAGCCGCGATATTTGCCAGTCGCGTCTGTACCGTCTCCTCGTCCCGGTTTCCTACGGCGCGAAGCAACGATGCAATGGAGCCAGGGGGGGCTGATGCGGTCGTCACCAAGCTCAGAATAGTCTCCTTCGGATCCCACTGATCATTAGCTAAGTGCGTGCTCCAGATTCTAAGCGTCTTCCAGAGATCGCTGCTCGTATCGGTAAGGGATGCTCGTCTCGTGACGTGATGCTTAAGCTGTTGCAGGTTGAGTTGTTCCCCTACCTGAACCTCAATGTCATCCAGCCCTTCAATGACCATCGAAGTTTCTTCTAGATCACTACTAAGCAAAGAATACAAGGCATACCTAGCCTGATATAGATAGCCTAACGCTTGCGGTCCTGCAGAGAATGGATTAATTGCAGTCAATGTATAGTGATTTTTTAGTTGCCCTCACGAAGTTGGTGCGATGTGCATTTTCTTCTCGCACATCCGCATTCTTCCATAGGAGCAAAGGCTATAAATCTGGGAGCACACTCCAACACCCGAGCAGGCGGCTCTGGACACACCCCGGCTGTCGGCAGGAGGAACATACGAATCTCTCTGTCACATTTGCAAACACTTCCCCAACAAAAGCCTCAGCAAAAGACCAGCACTCCTCCCCAATCTACTCTCTCCCCCTCCCCCCAAACCCTGACATCCGTCAACGTCTGCCTCTCTCCTCCCCCGTAGATTGCGGTATGGGCGAACTCCCCGCAATGTATCAATGCCTGCCGGGCGTCGGCGGGCGGTTAACTGAGAGAAAGAGAGTAGAGTTATGCGTGCATCATTACGGTTTTTCATGCTGTTCCCGGCCCTTCTGGTCGCGGGACTTTTTGTGTTGCAGGGGTGTGAGGAGGATAATCCGGTGGAGCCGGATCCGAATGTGATCATCGAGGAGACGATTCTGGAGGAGAAGAGCGCGTCGATCGGTCCAGACGGCGGGACGATTGCGCTGAGCGACGGGATGTCGGCGCAGGTGCCGCCCGGGGCGCTCGGGGGGACGACGACGGTGACGGTCAGGAAGATCGGGTCGGAACGGTTCTTCGACGGACCGAACCGCTCGGCCTACCGGCTGGCGATCGCGCTGGAGCCGGAGGAGATCATCCTCAGCTTCCCGGTGACGCCGGGGGGAACGGCCGACGATATCGGCGTGCTGAACTACGATCCGGAGAATTTCTTCCAGACCGAGGCCGATCCCTATCCGTTCGAGTATAACGCCGAAACCGGTACGGTGACCGTCCGGGCGACGGCGAACAAGACGCTGAAGGATCCGAACGGTCGTGCCGACAAGAGGAGCGGGAAGATCAAGGAGAAGAATACGTGGATCGTGGAGAAGGAGCCGCTGGTGGAACCGGACGTGCAGAGCAAGGTGATCGAGATGCCCTTCTACGCGCAGGATCAGTTGACCTGCTGGGCGGCGTCGATCCACATGATGACGCGGGGCTACCGCTCCGGTGCGTCGTCGAAGGTGCCGGACTATCTGAAGTATGCGGGCTATCCCCCGAACACCGGTCCCGGCGGCTATATGTACCGCGTGAAGGTCCCTTCGCTTCTGAACATCCACGCGCAGAGCGGGGCGACAGGTTCGCTCTACTGGCGGGGGACCTCGGCGTTCAACAATCTGGTGGAGCAGATCGACTCCGGTCGTCCCGTGCTGATCGGAAGAAGCGGTCACTCGGTGATGGTGATCGGCTACAAGAAGGTGACCGCTCTGTACGGACCGGCCGCCTATCAATTCCTGGTCCACGACCCGGCCGACCCGAACTGGAGCAATCAGTGGAAGAACTGGGACTGGGTGATCAACCAGACGGTCTCCTTCACGACGTTCGCCGAAGTCTGGATTCCGGCCAAGCCGCTCGACGACCGTCCGTTGCAGACCGTCGGCCTCCCCTTCACCGGGGCGACCGGCACTATCCGGTTTACGCACCGGACCGAGGACGGCAATATCGCCTACGACGCCACGCTCGGAATCGACGAGAACGAACCGAACTGGTACGGCTGGAAACGGACCGTCTCCAGTCTCGACGAGATTCCCGGAAGCGCCGACACCCTCTTCATGAAGCTCCCCCTCTGGAACGCCGACCG
>CBFGQN010000542.1:0-3202 GCA_965650895.1 uncultured Ignavibacteria bacterium
GCGATATAGCCCGGTCCGGCGATCATGAAGGTCTGCGCCCCGGAGTCGTTGACCTTGATCGTCAGCGTCCACTGGTTCGGGACCGGACTCCACTTCTGCAACTGCTGTTCGTTGTACATCTCCGGAAGGGAAGGGGAGTAGACCTGTTCTTTCTCACTGACAAGATTATAGATCGCCTCCACCTGATTCCACGGATCGGCAACCATGTTCAGGAACGCCTCGAACGTGCTCCCGGCGGCATCGCCGGATGAGGAGAGCGTGGTGAAGTTCGAGTATACGGTCGGATCGGAGATGGAGTAGTAGAGCAGATTCGAGAGGAAGTTGAACATCGCGTAGCTGTTGGTCTCCGCGCCGTTCGGAGAGCTGCTGATGACGCCGGACAGTGTTCCGTCTGCAGCGATGAAGTTGTTCCGCATCCCGTACATGATTCCCATCTCCCGGTCCGGTGCCGCGATAGAAACCGTCGTCCCGTCATCGATCGAAGCGAACCGGGCGAAGCAGAACGTGTTGGCGATCGTCTCCCGCTCTCCTATCGAGACGTTCGCGTCATCGTTCCGGAAGACCGACAGCAGAAGAATATTTCTGTCGCCGACCGAGGTGCTCCCGTTTCCGGCATCATAGTTGTCGACCCGGAGAACGGCGTAGAGGTAGGTGCAGCCGGTCGTATCCAGATCCATTGTGAAGCTGGATGAAGTGACCGGGTGGGTGCCGAGATTCTTCGGCGTGCCGTCACTCAATCCGTAGAAAGATGCGGTTGCCGAGACGAGTGAGATGCCCGAACCGAGATTTGTCGTGAACTGAAATGTCGCCATAGCGATCCTCCCTGATGAAGATTATGAAGATTGACGGAATGCGCGGAGTCGCCGTGACGGAATGAGGAGTTGGCGGGGAATCCACGCCCGGCTTTTCCGGTGCGGCGTGCTTTCCAGGACGGGTGTGGCACAGGATGGCCGGTCACACGTGGGGAAGATACGGTTTTGGGGTGGTATCTCGGGCCCCGGATTCCATCCGGGGTTAGGGGGAGTGGCATCCGCCTGCGGCGGATTCGGTGGGGGGCTGGGGTGTTCTGCCGTGTCTCGTTATGCTCTGTTCCGTTCCGCTCCGTTCCGTCCTGCCCCGCTCCGCCCCGTCCCACTCCGCTCCGTCCCGTCCCGTCCTGCTCCGTCCTGCCCCGCTCCGTCCCGTCCTGCCCCGCCCCGGATTCCATCCGGGGTTAGGGGGAGTGGCATCCGCCTGCGGCGGATTCGGTGGGGGGGGCTGGGGGTGTCTGCCGAACTGTGCTTTCGTCTGCCGCCTATCCGAGTTGCGGATAATCTGCGAAGTCCGGGGCAGAGCGATTCGTACCCCCGGCGTACCCGCTTGCGGTTTGCTCTCGACTGCGGACCCTCTGTACTTTTCCGGAGAGACCGGACAGCGCATCGGCGCGCTGTCCGGTGAAACTGTTCGGAATTCCATTGCCGGCGGCAAAAACAACGAACCTCCGGTTCCAACCGAGAACTTCGATGAAGGCCAAACAGAAAAACGTCACCATGGTTGTTCCCTCCCGCCGGAGACCGTCCATTCCGAAGGGGGAGCGAACCGCCGGCATATTCCTGTCATTGCTCTTCTGTCTGCTGCTCTGCACGGCCGCAAACGGACAGAACCGCGATCTTCGGGCCGAACGCATAGTGATCGACGACAACGGAAGCGACGGCACAACCAATACGATAACGCTGCAGGCGCCGATACCCCTGTTGCAGAACATCATCCTGACGCTCCCCGATCCCGGAAGTGATTCCGCGACGTTGCTGCTGGCCCCCGCCGGAAGTTCCGGCATCTGGCTGCTCGACGGGAACGCCGGGACCACACCCGGCACGCAGTATCTGGGAACAACGGATACTGCGGCATTACATCTCTACGTGAACGGCGGTGACGGTCCGAACAGCAACAGCTTTATTCTGAACACTAACGGCAGCATACAGCGGGATACCGGCGGGGCTCCGCGCGGAATCAGTGCGGTGGATCTGCAGCTCCTCCGGGCCGACTCGACGGATGTCGCCTCCGGCGACTATTCCGTGGTGCTGGGGGGAGGACAGAACACCGCCAGCGGTCAGGTTGCCGTGGCGATGGGTGCCTCGACGCTGGCGAGCGGATCAATTTCGACCGCGATGGGTTCCGGCAGCAGGGCCGAGGGAAGCAGTTCGACGGCGATGGGTAACGGTACGTCCGCCACGGGTAACAACGCGACGGCGATGGGTAACGGTACGTCCGCCACAGGAGCCAACGCGACGGCGATGGGAGAACTTGCCGACGCAACCGCCCGTTCCTCAACAGCGATGGGACAACGTACCCGGGCCACCGCAGCCCGGGCCACGGCAATGGGCTGGGAATCCGAAGCGAACGGTATCGGTTCCACAGCGATGGGAATCAACACGCAAGCCGAGGGGCGTGCCTCGACGGCAACGGGGGAGAATACGCGCGCGCTGGGAGATATGTCCTTTGCCGCCGGAAGGAACTCGGCCGCATCGGGGGTTGCCTCCGTCGCGCTGGGTGACAGCAGCTCCGCTCTGGGGGAGGGGGCCTTCGCCGGGGGGAAGAAGGCACACGCGGGGGCGTATGCGGCGGTCGCGATCGGGGAACGTGTCGTGATACTGGATTCCTTATCGATTGCGATCGGGACGAACCTCTGGGTTGAAGGGAAATATGCCGTCGCCATCGGCTCCGATATCCTCGCCACCGCCGACTACGCGACGGCTATCGGAAGTCGTCTGTACACGCGGAACCGCACCGGTGCGTTTCTGATCGGCGACAGGTCCTCCTCCGATTCCATGGAGCCTGCACGCAGCCACGAGTTCAGCGCCCGCTTCGAGAACGGCTACCGCTTCTTCACCGACTCGCTGCTGACCGAGGGGACCGGCATGTTCCTTGCCCCGGCGGGAGATCTCGGACTGGGTGTGAACACTCCCACGGAAAAACTTGAAATCCATGACGGCAATCTTCTTCTTTCCAACAGCGGAACGGCAGGCGAACTCCGCTTTGCCGAACCTTCGGCAGCCGGCACGAACTACTCGGCCTTCCGGGCCGGTTCGCAGACCGCCGATATCCTCTACACGCTTCCCGGTGCCCCACCCGTTGCCGACGGATACCTGCTTTCGAGCACCACCGGCGGCGTGATGAGCTGGTCGGACGGGTTGCAGGTGGATGCCGCCGAGAAGCTTGTGAA
>CBFGQN010000543.1:0-3190 GCA_965650895.1 uncultured Ignavibacteria bacterium
CCGGAAGCGGCGCGCTCCGTCAGGATTACGGATACGATGCGATCGGTCAGTTGACAAGTTGGCTGAAGAAGCCGTGGGGCGCGCAACAGATTACTGAAAGCTACAGCTACGATAACGTCGGCAATCGTGAAGAGCTATCATATAGCGGTCCGGGAATGAGTCCGCCGCTGCTGCAATTTGTGTATGATCTCGGCCGTGGCTCCGGTCCGGGCGTGGGTCCGAACCAGTTGCTGAAAGTTCAGGAGTGGCTGGACACAACCGCCGGAGATTACACGGAGTACACGTACGATCCGGACGGCTCGATGAACAGCCGGAAGCGGTATACATCAACGAATGTGCTGACGATGGAGGAGCGATTCGGCTACAGCAGTTGGCGGGGCTTGAGTTGGAAGTATGAGCGAGAGGATCCGAATATCACGGTTGGCCCGAACATCTGGGAGTATCGGTATCGGTACAACGCGATGGGAGAGCGTGAGCAGAAGCGGGAATGGTTGAATCCATCGGGTGATGGGACGGCACCGGGATACGAGTGGACGTATTATCTTCTCGGCGGAACAAGAGAACAACTGAGCGTATGGAAGGGAATGCAGACCTCGGACTCAGGGTTCTGTGGAAGCCAATCAACGGAGAGCCATGTGTATCTGTATCCGACGGAGTATCTGACATATGGAGGAAACGCAACGAGTCTGACATCTCGTCCAGATGGGACGATAGAATACCGAATTGCCGATCATCTTGGATCTAATCGTATTGTAGTAGATAATACAGGTACTGTAGTTTCGATGACGGATTATGAACCGTTTGGAAAGCCAGTGGCGGGGACGGAAGATCGTAAGAATTGGATTGACAAAGAGCGAGATGAAGAAAATGGATTGGGGAACTTTGGGGTTCGTACCTATGACTATGATGGGGGAAGATTCGTCACTATTGACCCTCTTTGGGCAAAGTATCAGTCTTGGAGTCCCTATCAATATAGTAGAAATACTCCTGTTGCACGATCCGATCCTAATGGTAAGGATGATTATAAGGTCGACAAACAAGGGAATATAATTCTTATAGAGAAGACCAAGGATAAGCATGACGTATTATATGCAGTGGATGACGAGGGGAATATTTTGCAGGATAAATTTCATAAGATTAGGAAAGGGATCCTGAACAATGTGACTACAGATTCTTCACAGGGTATGATATACAACTATGTTGAAGTGCGAGGGGATGATGCCGCTACGGAACTCTTTAAATTCTTGGCGCAGAATTCAGAGGTTGAATGGAGTCAGACTATGTTAGGGGTAAAGGGCAAGAAAGGAATAAATTTCATTGCAACATCTCATGAAGAGGGCTATGAACGAGCCGGAACATATTTGATGGACAATAAATTTGCCTATGGTTATACTATCCGGGTTCATAGACATAGTCATCCCAATGACAGGGATTATCCTTCAGGAGTTCCTAATAGTAGTGAAGAAACGTATGGAGATATAGGATTTTTGGAACACGTTAAAGCATATATTAGGGGAGGAAAAAATGCGATATTTGAAATATATACGCCTGGTACTGATACATTCCATGAATATGATGCGAGTGGAAAAAAAGATGAAGCAGAAGATTAATGGCTTTATACAAGCTTGTTGTTTAGTGCTTGTGACGAGTTCTTGTTCTTCGGTAAGTGCTCAAGATGTGGTTTCTGTAGAAATGTCTGAGATGACAGTGAAGAATGAAAGACTTGTGTTAATACTCGATTCATTGATAGACAGAGAAATTCGATGCGGGCATTTTGATGGTTCACTTAACTGGATAATCGGAATAAAGAAAAAAGATGATGCTTATCTTATAGAGGTGACGTTGGCGAGTGTCATTCCAAGTTCATACGGATACTTCTACTTAGATAGCATTCCGTTCTTTGTCCATGGAGATAGCATCGAATCAATATTTGTCATACAAGATAACATGCAAAAGTTTTCTTATAAAAAAAAGAAAGGGACTCCCTATATCGAAGATCACTCGTCTTGGATATATCAGTACCTTGAAGGTGAGATTAGCTTGGTGAAAGATTTTCCACTGAAATGTTAGACTCAGTTGAAATGCGTTTTTTCTCGCATGACTGGCCGAAGTCCCTGTTCTTTCACTGGCATTGCCGATGAGATCCTGCCGACCGACGACACGATCGATCTCTACCGGATCACCGATGATCTCGATCCGAACATCCTGCACGACGACACGATCAGCGCGATTCCGACGGCAAACAAAACGCTCTGGATGGCTCTGAACACCTACGGCAACGCCCTGCCGATCTTCTGGGATGAACTCGACTCGATCGCAAGCGATTGCGAGGACATGAATCTTGCCGTGCCCGATGCAGTCGGCCCGTTCCTGAAGCATGCGGCAACGGCCTTTGAACCGACGAACGAGATATCGACAGAAGAGGATTTCGAGAACCTCGCCAAACATCCGGAGAACGTGCGGATCGCGATCAACTACGACTGCCTTCCCTACTCAGCCGGGGCTGCATGGGAGACCTTCCCGAGCATTGCCGAATGGAACGCTCTCGCGCCACACGACTCGGTGCGGAATCTGAAAGGACGGGAGGCGGCGGTTGCCTATCGCGAACATGGGGGAGAGCCGTATCACTACTCGGTCATCAGCTACGATGAACGGGGAAGACCCGAAGCTCTGCTGCGGTACACGGAGAATCTGGGTTTTGACGCGGTCTACTATCACTACAACTCGATGAATCAGGTGACTTCGGTGACTGTTGCCGATCCGTTCCGCCAGTTCACGACGTGGTACGGCTACGATGATAATGGCCGGGTTGACAGTGTGTGGACGAAGCTGGGAGCCGCCGGTACCGGACTCGGCTATATCGCTCCGAGCTACCCGGCAACACCGCTGAGTCGCCCGGATGATGCGGAGATCACCTATGTCTACACAAAGACCGGCCAGGTCGACACGATGGCCTACCCGACCGTTTCGGTGATCGTCGATTATCATTACTCGCCACGGAAATGGCTGGACACGTTGATTGCAACGAAAGGAGGGATTGACCTGTTCAAGCAAGAACTGACGTTTGATGCGGCGGGCCGGATCACCCGGCAGATGTCATCGCACGGCGGCGGCAGTGCGTATCGGCAGGACTACGGATATGATGCGATCAACCAGTTGACGAACTGGGTGAAGAAGCCGCCGGGAGTGC
>CBFGQN010000544.1:0-3182 GCA_965650895.1 uncultured Ignavibacteria bacterium
CCATTTGTTTGCCAGAACATAAAGCTTCCCCGATCCCTTCGGTCCGGATACGGAGATCGTCAGATCCGCATAGCCGCTCGAACCGGAGGTCTCCACCGATCCCATCGGAAACATCCCGTCTTCGATCGGCTCTCCCAGCAGTTCGACGGCCCGGGAATCGCTGCGAAGCGTCTCCATGGCCATCGCGTAGGCGTCGGAGGATTTCAGCAGGTTCATGACGAAATAGAAGATGCCCCCGCCGAACAGAACGACGGCGAAGACGACAATGACGACGATCCTCAGGTTCCGGCTCATTGCGCTGTGAGGTTTGTTGAATGGTGGCTCCCGTCATTTACGGGTGTAGCGAAATACTCGTATAAGGTCCCGGTCCGACCATAGATCTATCTCCAGAACAGTTCTCCAGTTCCGTGTCGCCCCATATAATCCCATGCTCCCGTTCTGGTCCGGTCGGTACGTATCGAGGGCGAGTTTCAGTCTCTTGAAAACGTTGTCGCGAATATAGCCTTCATGTGCCGAATGAATTTCAGGAATTGCATTGTCGATCCATCCGGCCGGCACATAGTCCGGCTTCTCAGTGAGAGGGAACCTCCGATAGACATTCCCGAGGATGATCGGGTCACCGTAGATCTGTTGCGAGAAGAGAATGTCCGTCTCCATCTTCTTCTGCAGAAGAAGCTCACGTCGGTACTGCTCATCAATTGTTCCTTCGTGCGAAAGGAACGCTCGGCAATGACTATGCGGCGTGTCGGACATGATCGATACTGATGTGATGGATATGGCAGAGTGAGCACTAAGAGACAAGTTGCCGATTTTGTATGGATCTCTTTCTTGCCTCCCCCCTTCCCATTCGCTATCTTGCCGCCGTTGATCATTCAACGTGTTGACAATTCATCATCAGGTGCCCCGCGCTGCAAGAGATCGTATGATCCGGCGCGGGGAGAATAGGGAACCTCGTGCGTTCAATGTTTCTAACGGAACGGCGAACAAGTCGAGGGCGGTTGCGCCGCCGTAACGAGCGACGACCTTCCATTCAACGCCACTGCAACCACGCGCCTGCGTCGGTTGCGGGAAGGCCGGAAGCGTCGGTAGACCTCGAAGCCGGAAGACCTGCCTGAAGATGCTCATCGCGAGCGGCCGGAATAATTACGCACCGGTCGGCTTGGCCCCTTCGCCAAAAGGGGTGGTGAGGAGATGACCGCTGCTATAATGCCTTGGCCGGTTCACCCGTTGGGACATGATGCATCATGTCCCAACGGGTGAACCGACGGGCAGACCCGGTACCATTTCCCATCCTTTTTATTCATTTGTCCGCTCGGCAATCGGACGCGAACCTGTATTGCCATGATGAATTTCTCTATGATCTTCTTTCTGAGAGAAAGGCAACGATTCCTGTTGTCGGTCTCGGCTCTGTTCCTTCTTTTCGGATTTCTTCCGGCATTAACCCAGACACCACAGTTCAATCTCCAGCCTCCGGCAACCGTCGGCCTCGGTACGGCCGAGGTGATTGTGGATGCGATTCGCAACCGGGTCCACGTTCTGACTGTGGGTCATGATGCGGATTTCGATGGCCTGTTCGAGCCCGCCGAGGGGGATATCTCCGCCGGTTGGTATGTTCTGGATGGCTTGGGAGATGTCATCGATTCTACCCTTTTCAACAGCTTTTTCAACGATTATCCGATTCGGGTCGGTGCAAATCTGCTGGATGAACTCCTCTACCTGCCGATTCACGGTCGGGTTCAGTCGTGGGATATGAACACCCTTTCCCTGCTGGAAGACACGGTCGTCGCCGAACGGTTCTCCGCCGTCTCCTGGGTGCCGGGAGTCGAGTGGCTTCTGCTCTCCCGTCGCGCTGCCGACTTTACCGGACCGGGAGAGGTGGAGATCTTCAACCTGCAGGGGGATCTTCCCGTTGCCCGCATGAGTGCCGGGGTCAACCCGGGGATGGCCGTCTCCGAGGTCGATCCGACGAGGGGAGAGACCCGGCTGTATGTTCTGAACGAAGGAGGATTCGGCGAGGGGAATTCCTCCCTGACCCGACTTGCCTTTGCGCCCGATGTATACGGTGCGGTTAACGGAAAGCAACTCGGTGGCGGCGGGAGTGCCATGCTCTACGATGAGGCCGGAGGCCGACTCTTCGTACTCGTTCCGCAGGCCCGACTGGTGCGGGTTCTGGATGCGACGACATACCGGGAACTTGATAACTCGCCGATTGATCTGGGGGACATCTCGAGGGGGCGTGCCCTTGCCGTCGACGAAAATTATCTGTGGGTCTCCTCCTGGGATGGTGGAGTCATACAGGTCAATCTTGACAACGGAGACGAACGGGCCTACATCCTTCCCGGCAAGGGAGAGGGGATTGCCGTACAGAACGGCCGTCTCTTCGTTGCCCTCTCCTATCAATCCGATTCGTTCGATCCCGATTCCAGAGTTCTGGTCTTCGATGTGCAGACCGGAGAGCCGCTCGATACTCTCGATGTGGGAATCCACCCGGTCTCCATCTTTGCAAATCCCGATGATAACAGTCTGGTGGTGATCGGCTCCGGAGCCGATGGAGAGAGAGGATGGTGGAGAGAGATTAACGCGGCGACGCTGGAGAACCTTGCCTCCGGACTTCTGCCGGCCTCGGCGAATACTCCGGTCCGCGGAGCTTTTGATCCCCCTAACCGGACGCTTGCGGTGATCGGTGCCGATACTCTTTTCACAATCGATCTGCGGACCGATGCGACCGAACTTGCTCCTTTATATATCGGCGGCAAAGAAATCTTCAACCATATCGCCGACGGAGGGGGAGACTGGCTTCTCACCAATTTTCCGGGCGATCTGATTCCGGACCCGTCACGGTTGTACGCCGTGGCCAAGGAGACGGGGGAGCTTACCGGAACCCTTGTCGGCGGAATCGGTATCCCGATGATCCCGGTTCGCACGACTCCACGGATCGAAGGAGGACTGGCCGTCTGTCTGATACCGGAAGAGAACTACGGCGGTCCGAACGCTCCCCTTCTGTTCGCGGAATACTATCCCGATCTGCTCAACGGCGAACTGGGGAACGGAGCAAATCACATCCTGCACGAAGTCGTTGAAGGCGAACCGGTTACTGCGGTGACGATGAACGGATCACACGAGGTCGTAAAACTCGATCTGGAAGAATCGCTCGGGATCACAGAACGGATCAGCACCGGTAC
>CBFGQN010000545.1:0-3175 GCA_965650895.1 uncultured Ignavibacteria bacterium
AGAGATAGCTTCCGATCGTATCGACCCGAACGAGCGGAGCGGCCAGATTGATCATTCTCCCCTTGAATTCTTCTCCATTGAAGTACTCGATCCCCTTCAGACGATCCAGAATCGATTTGTTCTCCGGTTCATCGTTAAAATCTCCCATCATGATGATGTCGGCATTCGGGTCCGGAGCGACCAGCGAATCGACAACGGCTGCGGCCACCTCGGCTGCGGCCATTCTCTTCGGTTCGCTCTGCTTCTCTCCCCCGCTTCTCGAAGGCCAGTGGTTGACCAGCACCGTGAAGGACTTCCCCCCTTTCTCGAAAGTCGCCTCCAGAATTCCGCGGGTCGGTCGATCGCCTGACGAAAGGGGGACCGGATGGAGCTTCATCCGTTCGAACAGCATTTCGGATTTGCGATAGAGGAGGGCGACATCGATTCCCCGTCCGTCGGGCGAATCGGCGTGAACGATACCGTAGGTCCCTTCCGGAAGGAACTCGTTCACCAATCGTTCCAGCACCGCCAGGTTTTCCACCTCACACAGACCGAGAATATCGGGACCGTTGTTTTCATTCATCGAGCGGATTGCCCGGGCAATATTCTGCAGCTTCTCTTCCAGTCGCTCCCCGGTCCACTTCAGCTTTCCGATCGGCGTAAAATCTTCGTCGGCCGTCGCCGGATCGTCCGACGTATCGAACAGGTTTTCGACGTTGTAGAAGGCCACGGTCAGAGTCCGGGCATCGGCATTGGCCGGGGCGGAGTTTTCGCCCGGAAGTTCTCTCCGATCGGATGACTGACAGGCAAAGAGGATAACTGCGGGGATGACGGCAATCAGGATATTCATAGTCGTATGGTGATGTATGAAACGGCTTTGAAGAACTCAGAAGTGTTCCGCAGAAAGATACGACGATCCCGACGGTCGGCATCTTTTCATCCTACGGGAATTGCCTCCGCCCCATTCCCCCTGCGGAGATCGTCTCCGGTTTGAGTATTTTGTTTTCGTCAGTCTCCACCATGCGAACCAATTACTGATGAAGTTTCTGATTACCGGTCTGCTCCTCCCATTTTTTCTGACGGGATGCTCCTCGAAGAAAGCCGCAGCTCCGGTGGCCGCAACCGAACTGACCACTCTCGGCGTCACCGTTCCGGAAGGGCAGTTGATGATCTTCAACGCATCCGACGCCTACTATACATTTGTCCTCAGAGGTGAGGATATCCGGAGTACGCAACGCGTCGATCCGAGCGATCCGCCGGCCCTGTTTGTCGACAGCCTTTTTCTGCAGATGACCACGCTGCCGATCTCCCGGTTCATCGATTCCGACATTTCCCGGATGACCGATCTGCAGATACTGGAAAAGCATCAGCGTTATGAAGCCGACTATCTGGGATCCCTCACCAGACGCAAGTACACCATCCACCGGGAGCCGATCAGACTCGGGAACGGTCGCCAGTGTCTGATCTGGCTGATGGAAGTGGAGGGTCTGCCGACTCAGATACTGATCTCGACGGCAGTTCGTCCCCACGTCCTGCTGCTGAGCACTCCCCTTTTCACCGGAGGGAAGGCCGAGGAGGACCGCATCCTCGAGAAGCTGATGGGAGCGATGGAGAGCATCCGGCAGTATAGCGAACCGGTTGATCCGCTGGTGATTCAGGATTCGGTTGCCAAAGTCATCGCCGCTACACGGGAAGCATCGTCAGGGGGAGATTAGGATTGAATGCTCAGCCTTGGGGGAGCTCAGCTTTGAGGAATTGGCTTGGTGCCTTTGCTCTTTGCGTGAGGCCGTGGGTTATGAGCTATCAGCTATGAGCTATCAGCTATGAGCCGTCAGGCATCAAATATATTACGACTTCTGACTCTCGACTCCCGACTCTCAACCATTCAACTTTCAACTCTTGACTCCCGACTCTCAGCCATTCAACTCTTCAATCAATCAACAAATCAACTCCCCACTTCATCAACTCACGGATTCCTCATTCTTGTCCCCCACTGATACCCGATGTTGAACCGGAACCCTGCATAGTACTCCTTCCAGTCTCCGTCGCTTACCAGTGAGGTTGTGGGGGCCGAGATGAATGCCTCGAATCCGAGGACAATGAACTCGGCGGTAAAATTCCATCCGATTGCTCCTTCAACCGACGTTCGCAGCCGATTGATTCCATCGGTATTGCTCTCCAGCATCAGCGTCACGGTATCCTGTCCGTTGCGGTAGCGAATCTGATCTTTTGCATCGGCGATCTGCGAATACTGGAGCGTCCGGGTCGCCACTCCGTAGTCTCCTCCGATCCCTCCGTAGATGTAGTAGTACGAACCGAGCTGACCGAAATCACTGTCGAAAAAGACGCCGTAGACGGGAATCTGCAGTCCGACCGCACCGGATACGCCGTACTGCTGGTGATGGACGACACCGATCTCCCTGAACGAACGGGGAAGCCCTTCAAGCGAGAGATAGCTGCGGGAGGTATCTTCCGAGAAGATCACTCCCTGAACCGATCGGTAGGCCCCCTCGGCCCGAAGGACCGCCGGGAAGGGGAGGTGGTAAAGAAACCGGAGTCCGATCTCGAAAAAACCGGAGCGGGGAAAACGCTCGTCAGTCGCCTCATCGGAGTTGGCCTTGCGGATCGTCCGCTCCTCACATCCTCCGAAGAATCCTCCGGTCAGTCCCTCATCAAGAAAGTAGTCGAAGAAGCCGCAGGCATAAGGATCGTGCCGGTCGAACGGTGCAGTGGTAGGTTTCAACGCCTCGGTTCGCAGACCGGACGTCCTGTCATGAACATCGGCATAGAGAACGTTGGCCGAGAGAGAAAGAGAACCTCCGCGGGTCGGCGTCGGAAACCATCCGCGGGAGAGATGATAGATCTGCTCGGTATCGAAATCGAAATCCTCCGGATCGAGACTGTCGAGCGTCCAGTCCTCGTTCCAGTCTTCATCCTCATCCCCCGGCTGTGCCCGAAGCGTTCCGGCAAGGGAAAGAAGGCAGAGCGCAATAAAAACAATCAATCGCAAGGATGTATTCCTTTTTACCATGCTGTTACTCCGTCCGGTTATTCTTGTCGGGGGTTGGGGATGAGCTGTCAGCTTTGAGCTTTGAGCTATGAGCTGTCAGCTTTGAGCAGTGAGCAGTCAGCGGTCAGTCATGTGATCATACTGTCTTGACTTTCAACTCATGACTCCCGACTCCCGACTCTTGAC
>CBFGQN010000546.1:0-3172 GCA_965650895.1 uncultured Ignavibacteria bacterium
CTATCGCAGCCGTTCGGACTACGGGAAGTCACTCCGGTCGTTTACCGAAGCGGCCCGACTCTTCGAGCAGAAGGAAGACACAACTCGCCTGGCCGCTGCACTGAACAACCTCGGATCGGTCCACGATGCGGTCGGTAATTATCAGTCCGCACTTGAAGTATATCTCCGCGCCCTGCAACTCTATGAAGCCGAGGGGAACGAACCCCACGCGGCGACGGTAATGGGGAACATCGGCAACATCTACTATTACCTGAAGGATTACGACCGGGCTTCGGAGTATTACACCAACGTTCTGGAAGTGGTGGAACGGACGAAGGACCTCTACGGCATCGCCCATGCCCTCGGCAACGTCTCCTCCATTTACAAGGCCGCCGGAGACTACGAACAGGCTCTGCGGTCGCTTGAACGGGGACTCGCAATCTTTCGCGAGCTGGGAGAGCGCCGTTACGAAGGGGTAGGGCTGGTAAAGATTGGAATGCTCTGCGAGCTCTCGGGCAAACCGGAAGAGGGACTCGACCTGCTGGAACAGGGGGGAAGGATTCTTGAGGAACTGAATGCCTGGGGAGATTACTGCGACGCCCTGTCCAGAATCGGGAGACTCCATCTCGACTGTGATCGTCCCGCCGAAGCCCTGAAAGCGTTGCTCCCCGCACTGGAGGCGGGGGAACGCTCCGGAACCGAACATCAACTGAGCAATATTCACGAAACGCTTGCCGAAGTCTATGAACGGCAGGGAGATCTGAAGCGGGCATATCATCACGCCCGGGAACATCACCGGATTTCGCAATCGCTCTTCGGACAGGAAGTGGCCAGAGGGACGGCCGAGATGCAGGCGCGGTTCGATGTGGAGAGCGCCAGACGGGAGATGGAATTCCACCGGGAGCGGGCGGATTATCTGGAGACGATAGCCGAACAACGATCGAAGGAGCTGACCACGACGGCCATGCATCTTGTGGGAAAGAACAAGCTGCTGCAGAGTATTCAGAACGACCTGCAGAAAATTCTGGCAGAGGGGAACAAGGGGGGGAACCGCAAGCTCGGTCAGCTTCTCCGGCAGGTCGAGGAGAACCTCCGCTCCGGCGACGACTGGCAACGGTTCGAGGAGATGTACCGGATCGTCCACCACGATTTTATCCGGAAGCTCTCCGAACAGTATCCGGATCTGAGCGGTACGGAACTGAAAGTCTGTTCGCTGATGCAGATCAACCTTTCAAACAAGGAGATCGCCGATCTGCTCTGCGTCTCCTCACGCACCGTTGAAAGCCATCGCTACCGTATCCGCAAGAAACTGAATCTGTCTGCAGAGGTCAACCTGACCGCTTTTCTGGCCGGGTTGTAGATCGTCCCGCAACACGATCTCTCACTATTCTTTCCCCTCTCCGCTTCGCAACGGCACATACGCTTTGCGTAATTTTTCAGTACCGTTGATCCCCTCCAATGAGCATACATTTCCTGTAATAGCTGCGACGCTTATCGTCACGGAGCCGATTCGGCGTAATTCAATCAACCGTAAAAACCATGCGAACGGCAGTTCCGGCACGACCTGTTCTTGTGCCTATGTGGATCGTGTTTGTCTTTTTCCTGATTCTTCCCCTTACCCGGGGGGAAGGGCAGACGACACAACCCGAGTGGCGTCTCCACACAACGATGCCGGAAGCCCTGACCGGACACCGGATGGTCCTTCTGCCGACCGGCGATGTTCTGGTCTGCGGCGGCCTGGGGTCCGACGGGACGCCGCAACGAAGTTCCTATCTCTACTCCTCGGTCACCGGAAGCTTTCGTCCGACGATCAACCGGTTGAACACACCCCGCGCCTACCATGCCCTTGTCGACGTTCCGACCGCCGGCGGGGGAAGACGGGTCTTTGCCGTCGGCGGATTTTCCGGAAGTGCCGGAAGTTATCAGGGGGAAGCATCGATCGAGGTGCTGGAGTATGACGCCGGGCAGGGGAACTGGCGGTGGCGGCCGGCCGGGAGACTGGGGACGGGTCGGGGAGATCTGCGAGGGGCGTGGGACGGAATGAATCATATCGTAGTGACCGGGGGATATGAAGGGACCGGAGTCCCTCTTCGCGCCGGGACCAGAAGCACAGTCACCGAACGGATCGACATCACGACGCTTGCGGTTACGCCCCTCCCGGCAATGGATGCCGGACGGGCCGAGCATACGATCGCCCGCATCACCGACGAGAACGGACAGGATGTGATTCTGGTTGCCGGAGGTGAGGCGAACAGCGGGGCGACCGCAACACAGATCCTTGAGGGGACCCTCTGGAACCCGATCGCCAATCCTCCCCTCTCCTATCACTCCGGCGGCGTCGGGTTCGGCGATCCGGTTTTCATCGCCCGGACGTTCGGCGGCTTCGATGCAAACGGGGCCCCGGTCGATCTCTGCGAGTGGTACGACGTCAAGCGGGGATGGCGGACCGCCCCCCGGATGAACGCTTCGCGCGCCCGGTTCGACGCAACGCTTGCGGCCGGACTTGCCGACACGGCCCTCGTCTATCTGGCCGTTGCCGGTCAGGGAACAACCGGTCCGATCACCGCCACCGAGCTCTTCAATCTTCCGAACTCCGCTTTTCCGAACGGAAGCTGGACGCCCTTCCCTTCGCTTCAGCAGGCCGGGTCGGAACGCCGGACGGTGATCGCCGGAAGCAACCTGCCGATTGTGACCGGAGGGCGCGGCCCCTCCGGTGTTCTTGACGGCGTCGAAATCTTCCAGCCTCTTCGGGCCGCCGACCAGTCGTTCGGCGACGAGGAGGTCGGACGCCGGAGCGACAGCATCCGGCTCTCGATCAGAAACGAATGGCTCCTGCCGGTGCGGCTTACCGATTTCCGGATGGAAGGCTCTCCGGCATTTTTCTTCCGAGGGGACACGGCCGACTTCACGATTCCGGCCGGAGGATCCCGGACCATCCGGCTCTACTTCCAGCCGGGAACCACCGGTCGCCACGACGGTGCGCTGGTCTTTGAAGTGGGCGAACTGACTGACCGCGTCAAACTCAGCGGCAACGGGATCGCCTCGACGCTGGCGGTCATCAACAGCCCGTTCGATGCCGGCGCGGTCTTCCTGAAGGATCGCCGGCAGTTCTGCTTCCACGCGCTGCGGAACAACGGGACCGATACGGCGGTGATCGACTCGGTGACGCTCGCGATCGACGAGTCCGCGGCGC
>CBFGQN010000547.1:0-3171 GCA_965650895.1 uncultured Ignavibacteria bacterium
GGAGATGGCGGGTCGGCCGCAACGACCGATCAATCCGGAACATCGGCGGTTTCGACAAACGGCTCCTTCACCTCTTCATCAGTGTCGACGGCGTCAACGTCTTCTTCGGGGACGACGGGCACAACCTCCGACAATTCCTCGCCGACGACTCAAGGGAGATCAACGGCAACTGTCGGTCCGGGGGATGACGAACCGGCGGCATACGATCCGGCGGTCTTCGACCGGCTGCTGAAGGCAAACGTCTCCAACGGCCGGGTCGATTACGGAGCGTTCAAGCGAAGCGACGAATTCGCCCGGTTTCTTGAAAGCCTGAAGACGGCCGATCCCTCCACCATGGCAACCAACGAACAGCTCGCCTTCTGGATCAACGCCTACAACGCTCTGGTCATCAAGAACGTCAACGACAATCCGGGAATCAAAAAGCCTCTGGATGTGGCCGGATTCTTCGACAAGAAGACGTTCACCGCAGCCGGACGGACCGTCACGCTGAACGACATCGAGAACACCATTATCCGTCCGACGTTCAAGGAACCCCTGATCCACTTCGGACTGGTCTGCGCCGCCCTGAGTTGTCCTCCGCTGATTCCGAAAGCCTACACCTCGGCAAACGTCCGGGAACAACTGGCCGAGAACGCCCGGAGCTACCTGGCCGACACAAAGCAGAACAGGTGGGACGCGAAGACGAAAACGCTCTCCCTGTCGAAGATCTTCGAGTGGTACAAGGTGGACTTCGGCGACAATGATGCCGGATTGATCGCCTTCGCGAAACAGTACGGGCCGGAAGCCATGCGGGGGGGAGTGGACGGGGCCGTACGACCGAAGGTGGCGTTCGTCCAAATTGACTGGACGCTGAATCCCAAATACCGCCGCCCGTATCGTATCAGTAATAAAAGAGCGGCCGGGGTCAGGACAGACCCCGGCCGCTGTCGTATTGCACATCAGCAAGAGCGAAGAACGGAAGGACGGTCGACGACGGTCCGTTTGCCGTTATCGGAAATCCGGCCTGTTCATCCATCATCCGGTGAGTGTTCCCTACCCCTTGACCGCCCCGGCGGTCATCCCCTCGATGATCTGTTTCTGGAAGATGACGAAAAGGATAATCACCGGAAGAGCGGAGATGCTCGCCCCGGCCATCAGGTGTCCCCAGTCGATCGACTGATTGCCGAGATAGAACGTCAGGCCGACGGTCAGCGTCCGCATCGATTCCGAGTTGGTGAAAAGGAAGGGGTAGAGGAACGTGTTCCAGGTCGTCAGGAACGTGAAGACGGCGAGAACCACGAGCATCGGTTTGGCCATCGGCATAATCACCCGGAAGAGAATACCGAGATCCCCCGCTCCGTCCATCCGGGCCGCCTCCTCCACTTCGATCGGAAGTCCCTGAATATACTGGCGCATCAGGAAGACACCGAAGGGCGTCACCAGAAAGGGGACGATCAGCGCCCAGTAGGTGTCGATCCAGCCGAAGGTGACCATCAGACGATAGAGAGGGATCATCACCACCTGTGGCGGAATCATCATCACAGCCACCACCGTCACACCCCAGAACGCCTTGCCGGGCATCCTCCTGCGGGCCAGCGCATAGCCGACCATCGAACAGAAGATGATATTGCCGAGAACAACGACAACCGCCACGACCATCGAGTTCAGGAAGTAGGTATCGAACGGCCCGGAGGTTATCACGTCGGTAAAGTTCTTCAGGGTAAAGGGACCGCTCAGGAGTCCGAAGAAGGAGCTGAAATCGGGTGTCCGTTCGCGCAGGGCGATCACCAGCATCCAGAACAGCGGGAAGAGCATCAGCAGCAGGACCACCGTCAGGAAGATCTGGCGAACGACTCCCCCCGGACCGAATCGTTTTTCAGAGATAGAGGCCATGGGTGCGAATATACGAGATAACCGGTTCCGGAGTCAGATAGCGGATCGAGCGCCCTGCGGCAATTCTGTTGCGGATCTCCGTACTGGAAATTTCTATCAACGGCGAGGCGACCTTCCGGGCGATGTAGTCCGGGTAAATCTCCGGCCAGTAGTAGCTGCCGGGACGTTCCCAGACGGCGATGTCGGCAAGCCGGAGAATTTCCTCCGGCTCCCGCCACGAAGTGAAATCCCGGGCATTGTCGCTCCCCATCAGCAACGTCAGCCGCGTCCCGGGAACGTGGCGGCTGATCGCCCGGAGCGAATCGACCGTGTAGCTGACCCCTTCGCGAACCAATTCAATATCGGCCGAATGGAAGGCGGTGTTGTCGGCAATGCCGAGCCGGATCATGTCGAGTCGGGCCGGACCGGAAGCGATCTTTCTTCCGGAAGATTTGTGGGGAGGGATGTGAGCCGGCATGAAGAGAATCGCCTCAAGCTCCAGTTCCTCGCGGGCACGCTCGGCCAGGATCAGATGTCCGGTATGAATCGGATCGAACGTCCCGCCGAAAATTCCGACCGAGGCAAGATCCTGCAATGCTGAAAGGTTGCCGCTCATCCCCTCTCCGGATTTATCGTCACATCGGGACTCAGTCTCCCGATAACACGGGCGGTCCGGGGAGCCGCTTCCGCCAGATCACGTTCGGCCGCCAGCCGAGCGAGCGAGGCCGGATCGTCGACATCGTACCATTCCGGAAGGAGGGCCACCGAAAGCCCTCCCCTTTTTGTCTGCTGAAGCGTTTGTCGGAAAAGATCGCTCCGGCTCCAGGGCATCGACCGGAACATCTCCCGGTGGAGCCGGTTCATACCGATCAGATAATATCCGCCGTCGGTCGCCGGACCGATCACCACATCGTGGACTTCCAGGGCAAGGAAGGCATCCCGCAGAAAAACCTGCGGGAGAGTCGGATGATCGGTGCCGACGGCACAGACCGCGCTGCAGCCTTCGCCGAATGCCTCGTCGAAAGCCGATTCCAGTCGATCACCCAGTGTCCCGTCGGACTGCCCTCGCAGCGTGATCCTCTTTCGGTCCGGATCGATCCCCCGTTCCGCAAGGAAGTCGGCCAATCGTCCGGTATCGGCGGGATCGGCAACGTAGAGGAACAGGTCGAACCGGTCTTCGATCGCAAGAAAGCCCGCAAGCGAATCGCAGAGGAATGCCTCGTAGAGCTCGGCCCCCTCCTCCGGCGTCAGTGCCGGACTCAGCCGCGTTTTCACCTCTCCCGGTCTCGGGTACCTGGCGAAGACGAGAAGCCGACGATC
>CBFGQN010000548.1:0-3161 GCA_965650895.1 uncultured Ignavibacteria bacterium
CGGCATACGCTGAAGATCGGCGGGGGCTCCATTCACCCGTTGGGTGAGAAGACCGATCTGGTAGTCCAGTTGCAGTACGAGCATCCGCTGAGCGATCTGCTGCCGACCGATCCCACGATCAATCTGCGCAATCCCGATTTCGAGTTGAGCAGAACGATTCCCGTCACCGTCAACGGCGGCGCGCGGTTCGGAACGCTCTACGCAACGCTCGGTATTCGATTCAAACACATTTCTCGCTAAGGAGATGAAAACGATGACGTATCGAACAACCATTCCATCGGTTCCGGTTTTCCTTTCTCTCCTTTTGTCGTTCTTCGCAGGGGGAGTACTTCTCGCACAGCCGCCGGTTGAGGAGGAGGTGACGATCACGCCTCTGACGATCAATACCGGGGCCGACGAGTTCGGCCCGCACTACGTCGTCAGAGGAAATCTGCTGATGTTCACCTCCACGCGGAACAGTCCGACCGGGGGAAAAGGGGATCAGCGGATCTGGTTCTCCGAACGGGAGGGGGTCGGTTCATGGGGGGAACCGTTCCCGGCCAACGAAGCGCTCGGTTATGGCGAGCATGTGGGATCGTCAACGGTGACGCCGGACGGCAACTATATGATCTTTGCCGCCTACGATTGGGAATCCGAAAGCAACACGTTGCGGGGTGAGGGGAGGACCGATCTCTACTCGGCAGAACGTCGTGGGGGCGTCTGGACAAACGTGCAGAACCTTGGTGTGCTGATCAACTCGCCCTACTGGGACTCGCAACCCTCGCTCAGTTCCGACGGCAAACTTCTCTACTTCACAAGCGATCGTCCGGGAGGTCTGGGAGGAACCGACATCTATGTCTCGACCAGAACGGCAACCGGCTGGACGGCTCCGCGAAATCTCGGTTCGGCGGTCAACTCGGCGATGAACGACATGTCTCCGGTGATCTCTCCCGACGGTGCGCGTCTCTTCTTCTCCAGCAACGGGCACGGCGGAGAGGGGGGATACGACCTGTTCACCACCGACGCAGGCAATCCCTTCGACGATGAGTGGAGGAACATCACGAACCTGGGTTCACCGATCAATTCCGCAAGCGACGAACATTTCTTCTATCCGGAGCCGAATTCAAAGAACGGCTACTTCAGCTCCAATCGCGACGGCAATTTCGATATCTATCTGGCCTATCCGAACCCCTATCCGCCGAGTGCCCAGGTTGTGGTCTTCGGCAAGGTGCTGGATGACCGGACCGGCAAGCCGGTGGAGGCGTCGGTTACCGTCAGCGATCTGGAAACCGGCGAGGAGATCGCCAAATTCCGAAGCGACGACCAGACCGGAGAGTATACCGTAGTTCTGACGAAGGGGGGACGCTATACGGTGACGGCTGAGGCACCGGGCTATCTGTTCTATTCGGATCCTTACAGCGTGCCGGAAGATCTGGAAGAGGGGGAAGAGATTGAGAAGAACATTTTGCTGCGTGAGGGATCCACCCGTCTTCTGATCTACTTCGACTACGACAAAGCGGAACTGCGACCGGAGTCCTATCCCGACTTGCAACGGGCGATCGACTTTCTGCAGCGAAACAAGGATCTGTCGGTTGAAATCGCCGGGCATACCGATTCGATCGGCTCGGCCGCCTACAACAAGGGGCTCTCGCAACGTCGTGCCGAATCGGTCAGGGAATACATGATCTCCAAGGGGGTCAGTCGGACCCGGTTGCAGGCCAACGGATACGGCGAGGAGCAGCCGGTCTCCGATAACGGAACCGATGCGGGGAGAGCACTGAACAGAAGGGTGGAGATGAGAGTGGAGCGGGAATGAGCGTCGGAGAGGGCAACTTCCGAGGAAGAGGAGAGCGTATTGTTGTTGTCGGAACCGGAAGACTTGGCCGGACCATCCTCCGGTCCTTTCCGGAATCGGTCGTTGCCGTCGTCTCCCGGCGATCCGGGAAGTTCCCCACCGGAACAGGTCTGCCGGATGTGCCGGTGTACGGCACATTCTCCCGGCTCGATGCCGACTCGTTCGATATCCTCTGGCTTGCCGTACCGGACAGTGCCATCGTCGCGACGGCCGGGCGTGCGGCCCGTGAAGTCGGCGACTGGCGCGGAAAACTTGCAGTTCATTCGAGCGGCGCCACATCATTGAAAGGACTCGATCCCTTGCTCCAGCGGAGCGCTTCCACGGCGGTTCTCCATCCCAACCTGATTATCGGAGGGGATCTCACGTTTCCGGATTGGACGATCTGGGGAGTGACGCTCTCCTCGCCCGATCTCCACCCCGTTGTCGCCGCGTTGTTGCGAAACTATTCATCGGGACTGATCGAGGTGCCGGATGAGCGGCGAACGCTCTACCATCTGGCAGCCACCATTGCGGCAAACTATCCGATGGCCCTGTTCGAGATGGCGGCGGAGATCTATCGGTCGTTGGGGATTGCACCGGAAATGACCCGAAGGCTTGTGCAAGAGTATATGGAAGAGAGCATTCGTGTTGTTGCCGACAGAGGGATTTCGGTCGGTCTGACCGGTCCGGTGGCACGTGGAGATGAGGAGACGATCCGCAAACATATTGCCGCTGTCGAGACCGAATTCCCCCTGTTCCTTTCTCTTTTCAGGGAACTTGTGGAGAGGACCAGGGGGGCGTTGCAGGAGCGGGGAAGAGATGGGCCGGGAACTACCCCTTCAGATAGCCGTCGTTCCGGCTGAGCAGGCGGACCTGATCGGCCCTGCGGATTTTCGGGAGGACGGTTTTCAGGTGATCGATCAGCATCCTCAGGCGTTCGTTCTCCGAACGCATCTCCAGCAGACGTTGTCGCATCAACAGGTCCAGTCCGGACTTCTGAGCGATACGATAGGAGGGGAGACGGCCGATCCATTCTTCGATCTTCAACTGTTCTTCCGCCTCGCCGTAGGCCCGCTCGATAAGTTCATTGTAGAGCCTTACGGTCTCCTCCAGCGTCTCGTGTTCGGCCTGCGAGATCTCGTCGTCATACGGGATCGTGTCGGCGGTGATGTAAGGGGCCTCGTTCGGTCTGATTCTGACGACCCGATAACGGGCCGTACCGGTCACAACAATATCCCTGCGCCCGTCGGGATAATCCTTCAGGATACGGGTTACCTTTACACGGCAACCGACCTCGAACATCTTGCCTCCTTCCAGCCGTTCAACGGCTGCCTGCAACGCTTCCAGT
>CBFGQN010000549.1:0-3161 GCA_965650895.1 uncultured Ignavibacteria bacterium
AACGCTGGGTGACGCCGGAGGAGTTCGACGAGTACAGGATCATCGGCGAGAAAATGGGATTCGACATCGTGGAATCGGGACCGCTGGTCCGGTCCAGCTACCACGCCGAACGCCACGTATAACCCGGCACTCGCAGGGGCGCATAACCATGCGCCCCGAAACGGCGAATGTCGATTTTCGATTGTCGAATTGATTGCAGTTAGCCGATGATGGTGAAAGAAGTCCGAACCGCTGAACAGTCGGGTCGACAACCTCGTGTTTCCCTCCTCCCCGCAACACCATGATCTACCACATCACCGGCATCGTCGGTACGCTTCTCTACGGACTTTCGGTCCTCGGCCTCTGGATACAGTGGAAAAAGATTCGCGAGCGGAAGGGGATGGAGCTGATCGAGAGACCGACGGCGGTTATCTCGCTGAACGCCATTGCCATGGCCTTCTTCGCCTACTACTTTCTCTTCTTCTACGGCTTTGCCCTGGCCCGCTTCAACCATTATCTCGTCTGGCCCCGTCTGGTCGCCATCGGTCTCTCGCTGATGATTATGTACGAGATCATGATCGACAGAAAGAACCTGAGCGCGCAGTTCACCTTTTTCGGTTGCACCGCGTTGACGCTCGGGGGACTGATGATGATGATCTTCTTCCGTCCGACCGCCATGCGGCTTGTGGACGTGTCGAAGGGAACGCTGATCCTCAACACCTTCATGCTGGCGCAGGCCGGTATCCATCAGATTGTGCTCGTCATCCGCTCCGGAAGGACCGGCGGCCTCGCTCTTCGCACGCAGCAACTGACTCTTGCGAAAAACCTCGGCAACATGACTTTCGGCGCGGCAATGGGGACCGCGAGCGGCTGGCCGCTGGTCCTCCTCTGGGGGACCGACTCTCTCTTCAAGGGAATTCTGATCTATCTCTTCCGGTGGGTCCGGATCAGTCCCGTTGCGAGAGAACGCGCGGAGAGGACTCCGGCATCGTAGACCGACAGTACACGGATAACACAGAAAAGCCATACCGACACTGTACCCCTGTCCCCTACCCCCTGTCCCCCTCATCTCCGTATCTTCGGAAAAATCAACACAGATGAGAAAAGAAGCCTGGCAGGAACTGCTGAACAAATCTGACGGGATGACGATCCCGGCCGCCGTCTCCGGAGCTTTTGCGCCGGAGGAGATCGACACGTTTATGAATCTCTACGTTGAGATCTTCCGTGAATTCATCCGGCGGGGTGCCGGGCATCTCGGACTGAAGGTCTTCACCGGCAGCGAAATGGATCACACCGAAGGGGGACATCTGATGCAGACCCCTCCCCTTGAAGAAGAAGCCCTCACCCTCTGGACAGAACGCCTCTTCGGAGGAAAGAACTTCGGTATCATCCTGAACAATCTGGAGAAATACTCCGACCGGTTCGCCCGGACCGCAACCGCAGAGACAAACCGGCTGCTGGCGCTGACCGGCATGCCCCTCGGCGGACTCGCCTTTCTCCTCTTCGCCGGGAACTACGGGTTCACGCCGTTCGGCGTCCACAAGGACAATCCGGGTGAGGAGGGCTTTCTCTTTCACATGGGACCGGGGGTCAAGAAGCTCTACACGTGGGAGACGAACCGTTTTCTGGAACTCTCCGGCGGCCTGCACATCCACACCGATCCGGCCTCCATCATCTCCGAAGCCGAGAACGCTTTCACTCTGGCACCGGGGGACATCGCATTCCTCCCCTCCGGCACCTATCACGTCGCCGACACGCCGGAGTTCTCCGTCAGTATGGTCATGGATTTCGTCAATCCCCCTCCGGCCTATATCCGCCGGACAATAGCCGCACGGATCGCAGAGGAAGAGATGCAAACAAACGGAGAGCCTCCTCTCCCCCCTCTTCTTTCAGGAGAGGACGGAACCGGTATCTCGCAGCTCCTTCCCGCACTCCGGATGGGAGAGGAAGTCGAACGAGCCTTCGAGGATTATATCCTCCGTCTGCAAAGCAACGCCGGACTCTACACCCCGGCCGAACCGAACAGAAACGGCAATGCCTTTATGCCGGGAGAAGGGGAAGAACTGAGGCTCGCCGATCCGTTCCGCATCTTCTACCGCCGGAGCGGACCGGATCGCCTCACGATCTACAGTCGGGGCCGTGCCGTTCGCTCCCCGCTCCACCCGCGCCTCACCGACTGGCTTGACAGGTTGAACAAGGGGGAAGGATTTTCGTGGGAGGAGATCCGGGGGACGTTCGAGCCGGAGTGGGATGTGCGGGAAATTCTTTTTCTGCTGGGAGGGTTGGGAGAAGGGATTGAGCTCCAAAGAAGATCAGACAAAGAGAGTGGTGAAGTTGTCGCATCGTCGGACAGCGTTTCCCTCGTCTCCCGTTCGTAGTGAAATAATATCTCCTTCGTGTTCTTTGTGTCCGCCGCGGCGGATAGTGAAAAAACACAAAGGGACCAAGAACACGAAGAAGCCACAAAGTACCCGATCTTTGACCGACTGTTTTATCAAGCACACACAGAACTTTCAATTCATGTCAATATCGCAAACCGATAGTACGTTTTCCTCTCTCCTCAACGCTTCCCTCTCGAATGCAGCGTTCATCAAACTCACCCTCGGCAAATACCGCGGGAAAGAGCCCGAGTTGGAACGGGTCATCATCCGCCGTGTGGAGCTGAAGGGGGAAGATCATCTATCCTTCGTCTACCGCTATAAAACGCGGGACATCACGAAGAACTTCCGGGTGGAGGAAGGGATCAAAAAGATTGAAGAGCTTCTCGGAACGGAGTTCAAAAGCGCTCACCTTTTCACGACCGCAGAGGAAGTGCAGATCGAGTTCAGCAAGAAGGGGAAGTCGCGGATGCACAGACGGAAGGTGGCCGGGGCCGAGGTTCCCTCAACGGAACACAATCGGAAGAAGGAACGGCTGATCGATCCGGCACGTCCGTTTCTCCGCGAACTCGGCATCACCGACGAAAAGGGAGAGATCATCCCCTCGATGTCCCGCAAGTGGAAGCAGATGAACAAGTTTGTGGAGATCTTCAGCAACGCTCTCAAATCGTCCCGACTCGGAACCGCCGAAGAGCTTCACGTCGTCGACTTCGGATCGGGGAAAGGGTATCTGACCTTTGCGGTCTACGAATATCTCCGGACCCGTCCGGGCCTTCGTCCGAAGGTGACCGGCGTCGAGCTGCG
>CBFGQN010000550.1:0-3158 GCA_965650895.1 uncultured Ignavibacteria bacterium
TCGCTGAAGGCAATCGTCTTCTTCCGTTTTCGCAGATAGCTGATCGCGAGGTTGTGTGCGACCCGGAAAAGCCAGGCCCGCACACTCTGGACAGGATGATAGTCCGTCCCTTCTTCACGTTTTCTCTTTCGTTCCCTGAACAGCCGCACAAACGCTTCCTGGAACATATCGTCGGCAGCCTCGGGATGATCACGGAGAATCGTCCGAAGATAAGTCAGGATCTTCCCGTCGTAGCGTTCATACAGCCTGGTGTACGCGCGGTCATCACCTTCGAGAAATTGTTCGAAGAGAGCCTCGTCGCTCATCGGCGACGCCACTGCTGTTCCTATGTAGTCGTGTGAATCGGGCACGAAAGTTTCGGTTGTTCATCCTCAACGCAGGGGGACGACGCAGAAGCCGGTCCCCTGTAACACAGAGGATTGCCGTCAATTCAAACGGAATATTCGCAACGTTCCCATCTATCCTCCGATCTGGATCATCACTCGTCCGTTCTGGGCCAGAAGCTCGTCGGCCGGGGGATGCTCTTCCGGCTTTTCGCTGAGGGCCTGAAGGAAAATATCCAGAATATCCCGGTCACTTCCTCCGGACCGGAGTGCCTCCCGGAGATCGAACTCCAGAGGAGAATGGAGACAGGGCATGATTTTTCCCTCCGCCGTCAGACGCAACCTGGAACAGCTCTCGCAGAACGGAGCCGACATCGAGGCGATCACTCCCACGCTCCCCCGGTTGAGCCGGCCATCCCGCTTGCGGACCAATTGGAAGTCCCGACTGATCGGCGAATGCTTCTCGGGAATCTTTTCCAGTCGATACTCCTTCCCGATCTCCTCCAGCATCGAGGCCATGGGAACAAATTTTCCGTCCGACCACGCATTCCCGGCAAAAGGCATAAACTCGATGAAGCGGACAGCTACCGGATGTTCCTCCGTGAACCGGGCGAAATCAAGCAGCTCGTCGTCGTTGATTCCGGCCATTATCACGGCGTTGATCTTCAGATTTTCGTAGCCCGCCTCCAGAACCGCCTCGATTCCCTCGATGACCTCGGTCAGCTTATCCCGACCGGTAAGTTCCGTGAATCGTTCCCTTCTGAACGTGTCAAGCGAGATATTGAAGGCATCGATAAAAGGACGAACTGCCGGAAGCTTCTGGCCGAGGAGAACGGCATTGGTCGTCACGGCCAGGGTCTCAAGTCCGGGCAGAGGTCTGATCCGCGCAATCAGTCCTTCAATACCGGCTCGTGCAAAAGGTTCGCCGCCGGTCAGGCGAATCTTCCGGATACCGGCCTCCACAGCAATCCGGGCCACCCGCTCGATCTCCTCGAACGTCAGCAGTTCTTCCCGACGTTTCCACAGGATATTCTCTTCGGGCATACAATACAGGCAACGAAGGTTGCAGCGGTCGGTGACCGAGATGCGGAGATAGGTATGCCGGCGACCAAATCGGTCGATCAGTTGCGAGGACATTGTTCTGATAGATCATCAATACTAAAGAGATCACGCAAAGTCGCAAAGAAACGCAAGGCGCGCAAAGAATTCTTTCCAGGCTTCGCGATAACTTCACCGAGGACGCACGGCACCGGAACGATCTTGTCTGCGTATCTTCTCCTTACCGCCAGCTATGAAACGTATCTCATATACCGTCGGCCGCTCCTTTGTGGGACGCCTTCCCAAAGGAGTGGATCTGCTCGAATCTCTTACAAGGATTGCGAACGAAGAGGAGATCCGGGCAGGACGCATCGAAGTCTTCGGATCGGTCTCCTCTCTCTCTCTTTCCCGGCTGAATCAGCAGACCAGGTTCAGCGAAACCATAACGCTTGAGGAAGGATACGACATCGGGTCGCTTGCCGGCACCGTCTCGCTCTTCAAGCGCCGTTCTCTCCCTCGTCTGAGTGGTGTTTTTTCCGATTCCGCCGGACGTATCGTTGCGGGGAACCTGATGCTCGGCACAATTGTCTTCTCCTGTGAGGTTGTTCTGACCGAATTGGTCGGTGGGTCTCTTTCCCGGGACTTCGATATGGAGACGGGACTTCCTCTCTGGAAAAATGCTCTGATGATTGACGTCTCGACCGACGAGTCGTAATCGTCGGTGAAAGGAGGAGTATGTTATGGAGTCTTAACATTACAGGCTTGTTAGGCTTGCGTAACATTGCAGCGTTCCTGCTGCTCCGGCCGCATGGAAAATGAAGTTCTTCTCGACATCTACATCGACTTCACAACAGTAATTCTCACAATGCTCAGAGGAAGCAATTCATGAAACATCTCTGGAATCTCGGATTTGCGTTGATCTTCAGCGCCATGGTTGTCGGCTGTGGCGGAAACGGCGACGACTCGCAGGGAGGAAAGGAAAACGGCAAGGGAGAGACTATTACGCAGAAGGGATCGGATACGATGGTCCTTCTTGCCCAGAAATGGGCGGAGGAATTCGGAAAGAAACATTCCAATGTGCAGGTTGCGGTAACCGGCGGCGGATCGGGCACCGGCATCTCGGCATTGATCAACGGAACCACCCAGATTGCCAACGCCTCCCGTCCGATGAAAGAGGAAGAACGTGCGCAGATGCGGCAGAAGAACGGTTATGATCCGGTGGAAATTCCGGTGGCAAAGGACGGCATCTCGATCTACGTTCACAGCGACAATCCGGTTGAACAACTGACGATTGAGCAGTTGCGGGATATTTACGAGGGGAAGATCGCCAACTGGAAGGAAATCGGCGGACCCGACGCCTCGATCATCCTGTATGGTCGTGAGAACAATTCCGGTACCTACGATTTCTTCAAGGAACATGTGCTGGACAAAGGAGACTTCGCGACGCATACCCAGACGATGGCCGGCACCGCCGGCGTGGTCAACGCCGTGGCCAACGACAAGAACGGCATCGGATACGGCGGAGCGGCCTACAGCAAGGGGATCAAGGTGCTGAAGCTGGCCGGCGCCGACGGCGAAGCCCTGCTGCCGACGCTCGAAAACGTGACCTCCGGTAAGTACCTGCTGGCACGCGATCTCTACTTCTACCTGGCCAGCGAGCCGACCGGAGTGATCAAGGAATATATCGACTGGATCCTGAGTGATGAGGGACAGAAGCTGACCAGAGTGATGGAGTACTTCCCGATTCGTCCCGTAGGAGAGGACGAAGTTGCCGGAGGGGAAGCCGGAACGGATGCA
>CBFGQN010000551.1:0-3149 GCA_965650895.1 uncultured Ignavibacteria bacterium
CCCTTTCGGCACATGGAAACTGATCCCCTTCAAAGCGGCGATCGCACCGTAGTTTACCTTCAGACCTTCAACGTGCAGCATCAGCAGGGATCAATTAAAAATTCAAAATGAAAAATTCAAAAGCAGATCGTTGGGTGGAATGTTCAAAATGAAAAATTCAAAAAACGGGAGTGCGGACATCTGAGTCCTTTACCGGTTATCTCGGTTCCCCTTTTTGAATTTTTCATTTTGAATTTTGCACTTCTCCTCATCCCGGTTCTCCCAGATATGCCTTGATGACTTCCGGATTGTTCTTTACTTCCTCCGGAGTTCCGCTTGCGATCTTTGCTCCGTGGTCCAGCACGGCGATGCGCTCGCAGATTCCCATCACCACTTTCATGTCGTGTTCGATCAGGAGAATGGCGATCCTGAATTCGTCCCGCAGGTAGCGGATCAGGTTCATCAGCTCCACCTTCTCGGTCGGGTTCATGCCGGCGGCCGGCTCGTCCAGAAGGAGAAGCTTCGGGTCGGTGGCCATCGCCCGGACGATCTCCACGCGACGCTGGTCGCCGTAGCTCAGGTTCCTTGCCAGCTCGTTCCGTTTATCCATCAGGCCGAACATGCCGAGAAGGTGATCGATCCGTTCGGCGATTTTCTCCTCCTCGCTCCAGTAATGTCCCACCTGTACGATCGATCCGATCAGTCCGGTCTTCGATGCGTTGTTGAAAGCGACGCGGACGTTGTCGAAGACCGAAAGGCTGGGGAAGAGGCGGATGTTCTGGAATGTCCGGGCGATTCCCCGGTTTGCGATCTCATACGGCTTGTCCCCGACGATGCTCTCGGAATCGAACAGGATTTCCCCTTCGGTCGGTTGATAGACGCCGGTGATCATGTTGAAGACCGTCGTCTTTCCGGCACCGTTCGGTCCGATCAGTCCCATCAGGGACATCGGTTCGATCGTTTCGGTGACCGAATCGACGGCGGTCAGTCCGCCGAATCGCATTGTCAGATTATCGATGTGGAGCAGGCTCATAATCCTCTTGTGCTGATCTAACCGACGGCCGGTTCCTGGTTCTTCGACTTCTGTTTCCGTTTGACCTTGCCCATCAGTTCCTTTCCGCTGAAGTTGCCGAGGAGTCCCTGCGGACGGAAGATCATCAGCAGGATAAGGGCCAGCGAATAGATCGTCATCCGGAAGTCGCTGAAGTTGACGCCGAACAGGTTCACCGCCCTGAGCGCCTCCGGCAGATACGTCAGCAGAGCGGCTGCAAGCAGGACGCCCCAGGTCGATCCCATTCCTCCGAGGATCACCATCACGACGATCTCGACCGATTTCAGGAATCCGAAATCGAGCGGACGGATCAGGCTGTTGTAGTGACCGTACAGACCGCCGGCCACTCCGGCAAAGAAGGCACCGATGACGAAAGCGATCACCTTGTACTTCGTCGTGTTCACGCCGACCGATTCGGCCGCGATCTCATCGTCCCGCGTCGCCAGAAAGCCTCGTCCGTATGTCGACTTCATCAGATTCTCGCTGATGAAGACAAGAAGGGCGAGGATGCCGAATGTCCAGATAAAGGTGGTGTAGCGTGGGATGCCGCTGATACCGAGCGAACCGCCCAGCGGCTCGATGTTCTGCAGGATCACCCGGATGATCTCGCCGAATCCGAGTGTGACGATGGCCAGATAATCCCCCTTGAGTCGAAGGGAGGGAATGCCGATCAGCAGACCGGCAATTGCGGCGGTAAATCCTCCGGCAAGCAACACCACCAGAAAGAGGAGTTCCTGCGTCACGCCGTCGGTTGTGCCGAACACCTTTGTCGTCAATGCGGCGGCCGTGTAGGCGCCGATTGCCATGAAGCCGGCGTGACCCAGCGAGAACTGTCCGGTGAAGCCGTTGATCAGATTCAGCGAGGCGGCAAGGATCATCGAGATGCCGATGTTGATGATGATCCGCATATCGTAGGAGTTGACGCTCGCCTCCAGCGGGAAGGAGAGACCGACAACGGCTGCAAGTCCGATCAGCAGAAAGAGATAGGACCGTGTCTTGCTGTTCATACTTTCTCGGTCCCTCCCCGTCCGAACAGACCGGACGGCTTGACGATCAGGATCACGATCAGGATAGCGAAGACGATCGCATCCCGAAGCGTAGGGGAGATATAGCCTGCGGTCATCGTCTCGGCGGTCCCGATAATGAACCCGCCGACCGTTGCCCCGAAGATATTTCCGATCCCCCCGAGCACTGCGGCGATAAAGGCTTTCAACCCGGGAAGAATGCCCATCAGCGGGTTGATCTTCGGATAGCTCATCGCGTAGAGAATCGCCCCCGCACCGGCCAGTGCCGAGCCGACGAAGAAGGTAAAGGAGATCACGGCATTGGTATTGATTCCCATCAGAGACGCCGCTCTCAGATTCATCGACGATGCCCGCAACGCCGTGCCGATGCGCGTATTCATAATCAGGAACCGAAGCCCGAGCATCAGCGAGATCGCCACGACGAAGATGATGATCTGATAGCTGTCGACGACGAGTCCGCCGGATTGGACGACCACCGTTTTCTCAACGACCGTCGGGAAGGTCCGCGGATCGGCTCCGAAGACGAAGGGGAGCTGTCCGGTATACTCCAGAAAGAACGAGACGCCGATGGCCGTGATCAGCACCGTCAGCTTCGGACGATTCCGGAGCGGACGGTAGGCCAGGAATTCGATGATCACCCCGAGCAGACCACATCCGACCATGGCGGCCAGAAAGACGATCACTGCAGTGGAGAACCCTGGTCCGAGCGATTCGATGAAGGCTGTGTTCAGAACGTAGAACCCGATATAGGAGCCGATCATGAAGACGTCTCCATGGGCGAAGTTGATGAACCTGAGGACGCCGTAGATCATCGTATACCCCAGAGCGATCAGTGCATAGATCGCCCCGAGGGAAAGCCCGTTGATTAGCTGCTGGAGAAATTCTTCCATGCAAGCGGAGTTTAGTGAATGCCCTTGATTCGCCCGTTATCGTGCAGTCTCCGGGTTACGGCGCAATGGTGGTGTAATAGGTAAACTTCCCGTCCTTGATCTGGATAATCACCGCCGATTTGTCGGCATTATGCTGTGCATTGATCGAGATGTTTCCGGTCACACCCTGAAAATCCTTCAGGTTCTCCAGTTCTTTTGTCAGCG
>CBFGQN010000552.1:0-3146 GCA_965650895.1 uncultured Ignavibacteria bacterium
GGTGGCGGCGTTACATTCTGGACTCCCTGGTGGAAACGACTATCTCCCGGGATGTCCTTCTGACGACACGGGTCGACAAACCTGCGCTTCTGCGTCGTCTCTTCGAGCTTGCCTGCCGTTATTCCGGTCAGGTTCTCTCCTATCAGAAAATGGTCGGTCAGCTTCAGGATGCGGGGAATACAACGACGTTGGCCGGATATCTCGAACTTCTGGCCGGTGTCGGTATGGTGACCGGACTTCAGAAGTTTGCCGGAGAACAGGTTCGGCGACGGGCCTCAAGTCCCAAACTCCAGGTCTATAATACCGGACTGATGAGTGCTCTTTCACCCTACAGCTTTCAGCAAACGAGGGGGGATGGAGTGCGGTGGGGACGACTGACGGAATCGGCGGTCGGTGCCCATCTGCTGAACCGGATTGCAGAGGAGGGAGGAGAACTCTACTACTGGCGGAGTCGCAATCTGGAAGTCGATTTCGTTCTTGAACGAGGGGAGAGGGTAATCGCCCTTGAGGTGAAGAGCGGGGCAACCGGAGAGAAGCTGCCGGGCATCGATGCCTTCATGCGCGAGTTCGGGTCGGTCCGTTCCATCCTTGTCGGGACCGGCGGTGTTGAAATCGAACGTTTCCTTGAGTTGCCGATAGCTGTCCTGTCGGGAACTTGAGCGCTATCGGGTATGCCGAAAGATCGGTGCTGTATTTATCTCCCCGGCATCAGCCGCACGCCGAATGTCCCGTACTCGTAATACCAGTCCGGACTCCCGATGGGAAGACCGATCCCGCCGATCCATTCCACGGCGATAACGTCGAACAGAGAGAGGGAGATGCAGACTCCCGGCTCCACCACCAGGCCGGATCGATCCAGAGCGGAATCCGTGGTGATGTGTCCTGTAAGCAGGGGAGCGTTAACTCGGGCGAATACCCCGGCTTCAATCGTACAGGGGAGTGGCGAAAGATCGTATGCCAATCCTCCGCTTGTCTCTCCCCACGGTCGCAGATACGTCCCTTGCAGGTGCTGGGGGAGGGAAGAGGGGAATGGGAAAATCAGGAGAATCGTGCCGTACTTTGTGCGGGCGTAGTCGACGTCGATCTCTCCGACGGCAAATCCGGCCGATAGTCCGAAGCGCCACATCCCCTGCCGGGTTATCGTCCCGATTCCGACGCTCCACTCGGTCTGATTCCGCAGATCCGAGGAATCGGTCCGGCTCCGGAGATGGTCGTAGAGTTCGAAGGAAGCGTACACCATGTTTTCCTTCTCCTCTTCGAATCACCGGGCAGCGCAATATCGACCCGGAGGGCCGTACCGGATTCACCGTGATAGAAGGCAACCTCCGCTTCTCCGGGTCTCTCGAACAGAGGGATGCCGGCGGGGGGCGGGACGTAGAAGCTGGTACAGGAGGCACAGCTCCAGAGAAGGAGCAGCGGAAATAAACGATGTGGAGAAAAGCAGTTCATCACAGGCTATACCCCCGTCAGTCGGGTGTCCGAGGCATTGACACCCGATCTGACGGGATATAACCATGCAGGGGTGAGATCGGGGATGAAGGGTTATGTCTGGTTCGATCTCCGCTGCCGGAGATTGAACCCAAGAATTCCTGCCGTCGGAAGCCCCAGACCGAGCGCCAGCCAGAGAAGAGCGCTTCGATTCTCTCTGTCAGGTTGCGTGGCTTCCGCCCGGGCCTGATCCGTACTTTTCGACGTGCTTTCCTTCGGAGATTCGTTGGAGATGTTCGGTCGGGTGGAATCGACTCCCGGCGCAACCTTGAGTGTGTCGATCACACCCGGAACCGGAGATGTGGGGGGCGGCGTAGTGTGCGGGGTGACCGCCTTGGCCTGTGCGCTGTCCGTCCGCGTGGTCGTGTCGATGATCGGCTCCTCCCAGTGACCCAGCCCCATGTTCCCCGGATGGGCGAGCGTGAAGGTCCCGGGCGATCCGCTGTGACTTCTGTGGGCGATAAATTTTGTCTGTGAAAAAAGGAGGGGGGATGTTACGAAGAGGAGAACGGCTGTCAGGAAGTAAGTATGTTTCATACGGCGATTCCCTGTAGATAGATGAATGAATGATGATCGAGTCCGGATCGGTTATCCGTGTGACGGGGAGGGGACGCACCGCTGAGCTGTTGTAACCCGTGGAGAGATTTTTTTCGATGATTGAATCACAGGGAGAAGAAATGTGGACTGGCCGTTTACGGACAGGAGGCGAAATCGGGCGGGTCGGACTTCGGTTCGTTCTGCTCTTCGTCTCTCTCTTGATGCTCACTCTTCCGTTCTCTCATCGCTATATTCCCGACACCGGCGAGCTGCTTCGTCCCCTCTTCGAGCCTCTGGCCGCCTGGACGGCAGTCAGAATCTTCGGCTACCCCCTCACCTTCTCCAGTCCTCTCCTCTCCGATACTGCCGGACTCTACGTCCACCTGTTCAACCTGACGGTGATCTCTGCTGTTGCCGCCGTCGGGTGGCGTCTCGCCGATCGGGGGCGTACCGACGGCCGTCGGCTCCTCTCGCTGCTGGTCACAATCTCGGCCTGGTATCTGGCCTTTCACCTTCTCGAATACGGTTTCAACAAGGTCTTCAAGTGGCAGTTCTACCTGCCGGAACCGAACACGCTCTTCACGACCGTGGGGGAGACACCCCGGGATCTTCTCTACTGGAGCGTTATGGGGGCCTCGCGCCCCTACACGATGTTCGCCGGCATCGTGGAAGTGCTGGCGGGATTGCTTCTGCTGTTCAGGCGGACCCGACTTGCCGGCGCACTCCTTGCCTTCGGTGTGATGGTCAACGTCGTGATGATCAACTTCAGCTTCGATATATCGGTCAAGATTCATTCCTCTTTCCTTCTGCTTCTCAGTCTGATCGTTCTTTCCCCCGATGCGGGAAGACTGACCCATGTTCTTTTCGGAAGTGAGAGGAGGGATGGAGAGAGAGGAGGGGAGGGTGTGGAAGCGGGGAGACGGAGCATCGTTCGGTTGACCCTCAAAGCCTCTCTCATCTTCCTGATATTCTTCGATGTCCTGTCGATCTATGTCCTCTCCGGCAACTTCAATGACGACCTCGCCCCCCGTCCTCCGCTGCATGGGGCCTACGAAGTGACGGAGTTCATCAGGGGAGGGGATACGATTCCTCCGCTGACGACGCTGCACGATCGCTGGAGG
>CBFGQN010000553.1:0-3144 GCA_965650895.1 uncultured Ignavibacteria bacterium
ATTGGCCTCGGCGTTTGCCAGAAGGGCTTCGTTCACGCTGAGAACCTCACGCGCCACCAGAGCTCCATAGTATGCCTGCTTCACATTCAGAATCACATCCGCCGTCTGCGCGCGGAGTTGCTGCCGGGAGATCCGGGCATAGATCTTTGATGTCCCGACACCGGTGAACACGGCGCTGTTGAAAACGATCTGCTGAAGTGTCAGCTCTCCTGAGAGGGCATTCTTCGATCCGATCTCGATCGGTCGAACAATACCGTCCTCCCCCGGAAAGAAAAAGACCGGACGCTGGATGTTCCGCGTATAGCGGGCGTTCAGATCAAGCGTCGGATAGGCGTTCCCGAGCGCCTCATCCACCTGGGCGTCGGCATTATCGAGTTCAAGCCGGGCAATCTCCAACTCACGATTGTTCTCCAGAGCCGTCGCAATCGCCTGGTCCAGTGAAATCGGCTGAGGATTCTGCGCACGCACCGGCACTGTCCCCGCAAACACGGCTATCAGCACCGCTATGACTCCGCCCGACTTGTAGAATCTGTGTTCGTTCATCATTCAAAGGGAATTAATCGTGATCTGCGCTTCCGTTCTGTTTGTGTGTTCCGGTAATACCGTAGAAGTAGAGAGAAAAGACCAGGTCGGTTGCCCGTTGCACGTCCTCTTCGAGGTGGACCGGATTGGTCAGCGACTGGATGATCTCCGGTGTGATCGGGCTGCAGAAGACTCCCTCTCCCTCGACAGGGGTCTGTTCCCCCCCCTTGTAGATATGCAGGTGCAGCCGGTTGATAAACTGTCCCATAATCATATTCATCAGGATCAGAGCCAGTTGTCCGGCTTCCGCCTCGAGCATTCCCGGGTTCCTTTTCTGTTCGGCGGCGATGGTATCGGCGAGCATTCCGACAAGTTGCAGCTTGATTTGCATCAGAGGGTTATTCTCGCGAAGGTGTTGCGACTCGCGCGCCATCAGCATGATCCCCTCCGGATTGCTGAACGCATAGCGGAGCGATTCTTCAATCAGCCTGCGGAACTTCTCCTCGAAATCAAGCTCCCGTCCAAGAGATTCCTCGACGATATTGCGGAATCCGAGCATGACCTCTTCCAGAACGCTGGCAAAGAGGGCTTCCTTGTTGGGGAAATAGTTGTAAAGTGTCCCCTTGCCGAACTCGGCCAGTTCGGCCACATCGTCGAGAGTGGTCTCCCCATAGCCTTTACGGGCAAAGATCTTCCGGGCGGCCGCAAGCATCTCCTTCTTCCGCATCAACTTCTCCCTCTCCCGCCTGGAGAGGCCCTCAATATCATTTCTGCTGATCATCATTTCACAAAGTGTCCGATAAGTTCAAAACATGACCCGTTGGTCATGTTACGACCAACGGGTGCAAACGTAAGACAATCGGGTCACCGGGGCAAGTGAGGAGTTGTGTCAGTCGGCCGGTAGGAGCGCAAAACCTTGCGCCCCCTCTTCCCGGGGAAAGAATCACGCAAAGACGCAAAGAGAGAAAGGCGCAAAAAAATACAGGGGCGCAAAACCTTGCGCCCCTGTATCTGAATAGTAGTGGAAATCGGATGAAGACCGGAATCAGATCTTCAAACGCGGATCGGTCGCATCCCGCAAGCCGTCGCCGACCAGATTGTAGCTCAGAACGGTCAGGAAGATCATGAAGCCGGGGAAGATCGCCAGCCACCAGGCATAGACGTTCCCCCGGGCCTCGCTCAGCATCGATCCCCAGGTGACGACGGTCGGAGGGACGCCGAAGCCGAGGAAGGAGAGGGAAGCCTCCACCAGAATTGCCGAAGCGATACCGAAGGCGATCGCCACCAGCACCGGGGCCAGCGAGTTCGGAAGAACGTGGCGGAAGATCACCCGGGCCGGTGAAAATCCGACCGCGTCGGCGGCAGTAACGTATTCCATATTCCGCACACGCAGGACCTCACCGCGGGCAAGTCGGGCAATGCCCATCCAGCCGGTCAGTCCGATGATGGCCATAATCAGGAAAATCAGTGCCCCCGGATCGCTGTCCTGATAGAACGCGACGATCGTGATGATGAGGAAGAAGACCGGAAAATTCAGGAAGAGCTCGATCAGTCGCGAGACGACAATATCGACCCATCCGCCGAAATATCCGGCAAGCGAGCCGAACAGCAGACCGATAAGTGTGGCGATTCCCATCGCCACGATGCCGATCAGAAGAGAAATCCGGGAACCGTGGATAATCCCGGCCAGAAGATCCCGTCCCAACTGATCGGTTCCCAGATAATGGGAATGGTCTCCCTCGGCGAAAGGAGCGGTAAAGGAATTATCCAGATCGTTGTCGCTCGACTGGTAAGGGACCGGAGGCCAGATCGCGAAATCATACTCCAGTTCCTTCCACTTCCCCTCGATAAACTCCTGCTCTCCCCACGACGCCAATCCGATCCCCACAAAGTATTCTTCGATCACCGGAACGTGGAACGTCCCGTTGTACTGACAGAGGATCGGCTTGTTGTTTGCCAGGAAGTCGGCGAAGATCGCCACGAGAGCCAGAATAATAATAATCCACAACCCGAACCGGGCGGGACGATTCTTCCTGTACTGTCGCCGCACCAGGCGCCAGTATGTCTGGTCGTCCTTCCGCTTCTTCTCCTTCTTTCCTTTCCCGTCCAGGGGCTTCTCTTCCACCGGCAGAACCGAACCGGCCGGTCCTTCGTGGGGAAACGCTCCGCTCTCCTCGCCGACCGAGGGCCCCTGATAGCGTTGATCTCTGTTATCCGTTGCCATGGTTATCTGTCGATGTCGGGTTGATCGTTTTTCGGTTACGCGTTCTTTTTCGAGAAGGCAATACGTGGATCAACCACGGAATAGAGCAGGTCGGCAACAAGCACCCCGAGCATCGTCAGGATCGCGCCGAGCGTCAGAACGCCCATGATCACCGGATAGTCGCGGGCAAGCAGCGCCTGGAAGGAGAGGAGCCCCATACCGGGAATCGAGAAGATCAACTCCACGACGATCGAGCCGCTGATCAGCGCCGGCAACAATCCGGCAAGAAGTGTGATGATCGGGATCAGCGAATTCCGCAATGCATGTTTGTAGACCACCACCCGCTCGGCAAGTCCCTTCGCCCTCGCCGTCCGGATATAGTCCTGCCGGATCACCTCGAGCATGCTCGCCCGCGTGAT
>CBFGQN010000554.1:0-3128 GCA_965650895.1 uncultured Ignavibacteria bacterium
GAGCTGAATTCATAGACGTTCTTCTCTCCGCGGAACTCGCTGTGAATTTCGGCCAACGTGTAGGTGACCGTATCCCGGGTACTCTCGATTATCGTTCCGTCGGCACTGGTGTTATAACCGGCGATCGTATAGGTGCTGCCGATCTTCGGCGCAACCGTCGATCCTGATCCGGGAGAAGAAGGATCGTCTCCGCAACCTGCAGTGAAAAGAAGTGTGGAACCGAGAAACAGGAGAAAGGCAAATGAGAAGAGACGGGAAGAGTAAGGCATGATGCAACCTCCGCAAAAATGGATGGATAGGAATAATGGTTGCCGAATATACGGCATTCTCCCTCTCTACCCCAGAAGTTCCTCTCCCTCTCTGATCCCTTCACAGGAAGACAGGAGAGGTTCTTGCAAACCGGTTCGTCACATTCCCGATCCGTCCCTCATTGCGACAATCGTCATTCGACATTCGACAATCATCATTCAGAAATTCCGGCACGTCACGCATCCCTCACCACCACATACTCCACCAGTTCGCTTCGCTTGCTTGTCCTGCTCGTCACTCCCCCTTCCTGTCGCCGCTCGGTCGTCTCCTCGGTCCAGGCGGCCCAGCCGATCGAGGGGACGTAGAGCGTTCGTCCTGAAGTCGTGATCGTCACGTCCTCTTCCTCGATCCTGAACGTAAAGGTGTAGTCGAGTCGCCGCCCCGTGAGCTTCATTCCGTCGATCTCCACTTCCTCGGCTCCCTTCTCCTCCGCTGCGAACCGATAACTGATCCTGCGACCGCCGTCGACCGTGTCGAAAAGAACCGTCTCCTCTTTTCCCGATCCGCCATACGGGAACTTCACCCAGTAGGGGGGAAGGAGGTAGGCGTCGACGTTGAAGTATGTCCCCGAATAGTAGCGGGAGAGATAACCGTTCTCGTGGTAGAGGAGATAGAGCGTCGTCTGCCGAGGCCCGCTGCACTGCGTGACGTTCTGCATTCCCTGATACGAACCGACCCGGGCGGCCACGGTATAACCGACCGAATCGAACCGATCGGGGGAGGCCGGGTCGTCATCCTGCGTCAGCTCCGTCATCATATAGGAACTGCCGATACCGGGCATCACGTGCGGGCCGGGAGGATCGACCGTGTTTGTGCAGCCGGCGACTATTACGGCAAGAAGCAACCCGCTTCCGGAAGGGGACATTCTACAGAGCCTCATGGTGCTGTCCTTGGTTTTGTCTGCATTTATTGAAGATCTACAGTTGGAACAGGATCGGCCGTTCTTCTTACAACAGTCGGCACTTCCTCAACTTCAGTCGAGTCCTACCGAACACTTATCCCCTCCTTGCCAACCAGCTCCCTCGACTTTTCCACCAACTCAAGAAACTCCTTCCGGCGTTCATCTCCGTCATTCCCCCCGCCCCAGCGGAGCACATCATCATACGTGATCGTCCCGCGATAGGCAGAACCCCGCAGCAACATCCCCCACCCGGCCACCGCTGCGGCAAAGCGGGTCGATTCGCTCCCCTTCTCCAGCGACTTTTGTTCGTCCAGAACAAGATGCTCGATCAGCCTGCTGATACTGTCGGCCGGGTCCTTGTAGCGGAGCCGGGCAAGGAGAAGATCGTTCGCCGTAAAGAACGTCGGGATCTCCTCATCGGCATCGAGCCGATAGTCATCCCCCTTTGCGGTGTCGACCGTATAGCCGACCTCGGCACCGACCGGAACGACCTCGTAGAGAGCCGTCACCTGATGCCCGGCTCCCAGTTCTCCGGCATCCTTCGTGTCGTCGTTGAAATCACGGGCGGCCAGCACCCGGTTCTCGTAGCCGATCAGCCGGTAGGCCGCCACCTTCTCGGGATTGAACTTGATCTGCAGCTTCACATCCTTCGCAATCGTGTAGAGCGTCCCGCTCATCTCGCTTGCCAGCACGCGCTCTCCCTCGTCCAACCGGTCGATATAGTAGTAGTTGCCGTTGCCGTGGTCGGCCAGTCCCTCCATCTTTTCGTCCTGATAATTCCCGTGCCCGAAGCCGAGTACGCTCAGGAAGATTCCCTCTTTCCTTTTTTCTTCGATCAGGGAGACCAGTCCGTCCTGTGAGGAGACCCCGACGTTGAAGTCGCCGTCGGTCGCCAGGATCACACGGTTGTTTCCTTCGGGAAGGAAGTTCGCCCGGGCGGTGTTATAGGCAAGCGCGATGCCGGCCCCACCGGCGGTCGAGCCTCCTGCACTCAGCCGGGTGATCGCCGCACGAATCTTCTCCTTCTGCGAACCGGGCGTCGACTCCAGCACAAGCCCGGCCGCCCCGGCATAGACCACGATGGCGACCCGGTCTTCCGGACGGAGTTGGTCGATCAGTTTGTCGAACGATTGTTTGAGAAGAGGGAGGTCACCCATCATCGAACCGGAAACGTCGATGAGAAAGACGAGGTTCGAGGGAGGGGCCTGCTCCGGGTGGACGTTCCGTCCCTGCAATGCGACTCGCACAAGGAGGTGGTCGTCGTTCCAGGGAGAGACGACCACCTCCGAGTGAAAATCAAAGGGGTGATGGCCTGCTGGGTCTGGGTAACTGTACGAGAAATAGTTGATCATCTCCTCGATCCGGACCGCCTCGGCCGGTGGAAGCGTTCCACGCGAGAGATAGCCCCGCACATTCGTGTAGCTTCCGTTGTCCACGTCGATCGAGAAGGTGGAGTAGGGACCGGATGCGGTTGCGCGGAAGGGATTTTCGTAAAGTGTAGTGGGTGTGGAGTCGATCATCTGCTCGATGTCTTCCTCTTCCTTTTCATGAAGTTCACCAGTTCCAACCAACGGGTCGGTGATCTCAAATCCATCACGACGAACCGACGTTTGATTGCCGCGACCCCCGCGGATGTTGTAACCGCCGTAGGCCGATCCCGCAGTAGCATCCCGGGCAACGGCACCGAAGACCGACGTTTCGCTGTTGGACCCGTCAATCCAGATCGAGCCACCTGTTTTGGCAATACCGGAGGTACGTTCTGTTGAACCTTCGATGACTTCATCCCAGATCGCTGGATTCCCCTGTAGATATCCTGTTCCTCCCGGCTTTGTATTTCTCAGGGAGTACAGCACAACCTCATCCGTCCCTATTTTCATCAGCACCATAACGAAGTTCTCCACCGTTGTATCTTCCGCAG
>CBFGQN010000555.1:0-3127 GCA_965650895.1 uncultured Ignavibacteria bacterium
TTATCAAGAAGACAAATCTTGGAACGTCGGCTAATGTCAGTGAGTTTTCTCCTGTTCCGCTGGATTCCTTGACAGCTTATGGCTATATGCTCTCGGATCGGGCCGGAGAAGCCGATCTGATGGACTATGCCTATGAAAAGGATGTTCCCTTCACACTGAAGGACAATCTTTTGCCCATCCCTTTCAGTAATGCAGATGTCTTCCACGTCTCTGGAGGAGGAAACTTCCGTGTCTTCAATCGGAATCCCGGCACATTTCGGCAGAATACGGTAACCAGTACGATAGATATCTCAACCAATCTTCCGAACGGTATCATCGTTATCGGTCCTCCTTTCGGATTTGGTGTAGGGTATCGATGGGGGGATGGATCAATCACCTATCGGAGCGGGGGATGGGATGACCCTGAAGCGGCTTCGTGGCGGTCGTTTAGTAGCGATGGTGATGAACCCTGGTTCTTCCGCTATACCAATGATCGGGGAGGCTCATTGTTATTCGACAATGATGACAAGGCTGTGCGTGCAGTAGTGGAGGAACGGTCCGGTGCCATTGACGATGCTCTGGATGCGCTTGGTATCAACGATTTTGATCGTTACCCGGTTCCCCCATCGGACCTGCGGTTGCACTTGGAAAAATGGGAACGTCCGGGACGTAATGCCTATGTCGGATTTACACGGAACGGCGAGATGCTGGATGTCGTAAACGATAAATTCTACAAGTCCTACAACAAGGATACGGCTTCGCGCAACCTGATAACGAATCGTTCTGAACTATCGGATCAAATCGGTGAGTTCGCTCTGTATGGAAGCGGAGGAAGCCGACACGTCTATGGTCTGCCGGTGTATGCAAGGAATGAGAAGTTCCTGCAACTGGGTCTTCGTTTTATCACGATTGACAGTGCGGCAAGTGTCGATCATAACTTCCGTGCATATCGCTGGGTCAATGAGGATTCAGTCCAGACGGCAATCGGACAGCAGATTGAAGGGGAGTATGCTACTGCCTGGCTGTTGACCGAGATTATCACTCCGGACTACGTTGACCTGACCGGAGACGGTCCGACGGATGACGATCTGGGGGGGTGGACAAGGTTTCATTACTCGCCCAGGTCATGGCAGTACTGGCGACAGCCCTTTGTAGGGCTAAGCTATAATCCTGTCGATCTTTCCGATCCGGAAGATGATATCGGATCGTTCTCTCAGGGAGAGCGTAGACGCTACTATCTGGACAGGATCGAAACGAAAACGCATGTCGCTCTGTTTGTTCTGAATGATATCCCATCGGAACGGCGTAATGACGGCTATCTCCCGGAGGCACCAGGGACGTACGGATTGACCGAGACGGCACTCGCCGGCGGGGCCGAGGCGGCACTGCCGGATTACGGAACTGCCCAGAAACCACGGTATCTGAAGCAGATTGAGCTCTATACCAAAGATCAGAACGGAGATCCGGATAGTCTCATCTCGACAGTCTACTTCGACTACGACTATTCCCTGTGCCCGAACATGCCGAATTCTTTCCCTCTTTCAGATACAACATCCTATGGCATGCTCACGCTACGGAAAGTCTGGACCGAAGCGCATAATGTGCGGAACTCGACAATCCATCCGATCGTGTTCGGGTATGAGTACAAGAAGAGTGAAGATTACTCCGAAGAGATGCAGGCCCGATATCCGGAGGTTACCTCCTATGCCGACAGCCTGACGGAGGCAATGGAGAATCCACCGTATAATCCGTATGACTTCGATGCATGGGGAAGTTATCGGCCGGGGGGTGCCGATCGTCTGGACAGATATGCACCCTATGTCCCGCAGAATGATACGACGGCCGGTATCGATTGGGATCCGGCCGCATGGCAGTTGAAGTGGGTCCGTTCGCCGGTGGGTGCGGAACTTCATGTTCAGTATGAAGAGGATGACTACGCCTTTGTTCACGATCGCCCGACACTGGCGATGGTATCCCTGATTGCAGTGGCTGGACCCGAATTCGGTGAACAGTCTAATGATGTGAACGATGACAATATCTACTTTCTTCGCCTTACTGATATCGGTATCGATTCTACCGATCTTGGACAAGTCAGAAAGATGAAGGAGTTGATTCAGAAGGAAGCCGCGCGCAACAGCCGTCTGTTCTTCCGGTTCCTCTATGCATTGAAGGGGACCAGTCCGGGCATTTCCAACCCGGAGTACAATTCCGGTTATGTTTCCGGGTATGCCAAGCTCGATATAGTCGATTACAAGGTGATTAATGAAGGGCCTAACCAATGGTATGCTCTCTATGTCAAGCTCATCGGGAAGGACGAGAGTAATAATGTTCACGAACATGGGGTGCCCAAAAAGGTCTGTCTGGACTATGTGAAGAAACGGAAACGTGGAAAGCTCGGTCCGAACGATGGAATCGGATTTACCACGAATGATATTGATCTGGCATCACGTCTTGTCGGCAAGTACTTCAGCTTTATCGGAGGCGATTTCTGTCAGGAAGTTGATTACGCCCACTCCTACATCCGTATCCCGACGTTCACCGCAAAGAAGGGGGGAGGGCTGCGCGTCAAGCGCCTGCTTTCCTACGATCCCGGAATCGAGGGAGATTCCGCGCTATACGGGACCGAGTATCGCTACGAACTCTACGACCCTGAGCGGAACGAGATTATGAGTAGTGGTGTTGCCGCCAACGAGCCGGCGCAGATTCGGGACGAAAACCCACTTATTGCTTTCCGTGAGCGGAATGATGATGAAGAGTTTGTCGAAGGCAAGGTTGCAGCAGGACGGGACCGGGCACGGAACGAAGGACCGATCGGGGAGATGCTTCTCCCTTCCGCCTCGATCGGCTATGCCCGGGTTGTCACTCATCCAATTCATCAGGGAGCGACAACGTCCGGATTCGGCGTCACTGACTTTTATACCCATCGTGATTTTCCCTGGGATGCTCGTTATCCGAATGTCGGACGGGCTGTAGAGCATACGGATATGAAGGTTGATGAATTCAAGACCTCTCCTCTTTTCAGCAACTTGTTGGTCTACAAGCAAAATGAACACTTCGTCTTTGCATCGCAGGGATTCCGTTTTATTAGGACCGATATGCCGGGAAAGGTCCGTCGGCAACTGGCTAATGGCGGCATCTATACGCCGTT
>CBFGQN010000556.1:0-3122 GCA_965650895.1 uncultured Ignavibacteria bacterium
ATATTCGCACGGCGGTCGGGACGGGGCAAACGCACCCGGCATTTCGTCGCGAGCCGTGCGGATACGGTATGAGACATCGGGAATTGTGGAGATATTCCGTCCGTTTCAAGAGAAAATAAGGTGCTGTGGGGAGTATTCCGATACGGTTTTCAGGGTCGGCGGAAGAGTTCCCTTGGTCTCTTCAGGTATCCGAAAGGGAGGAATAGGAAAGGAGCCAGGCGGGCATCTTGAAACATTTTCGTGAATTCATACATTTTCCTACGTAGGAAAATCCCTATTTTCAGGAAAATGTTGCGAAAAGAGAAAAATATAGCAGAGCTGTTCAAAGCCGCTCTTACTCCGAATTCCACTCTCTACTATCCTTTGCAGATAGAACGGCTGGTTATGGAACCCGGAGTCGGTTACCGGTATCGTCCGGATTTCTTCCTTGATCTTCGCTACGGGAATCGTACCTACGCCTTTACCGTCGAGATAAAGCGACGAAGTGCGCCGAGTGTCGTGCGCGACAGCGTGGCGCAACTGGGTAATTATGCTCAAACGGATCGCTATCCGTTGCTGGCGGTTCCATATCTATCTGCTGATCTGGTCGGCTATCTGGAACGTGCCGAGGTCAGCGGCATCGATCTCAACGGGAATTACCTGATACGCACCCCCGAGTTTGTCGCCCTTCGGCTCGATCAGCCGAACGCCTATCCGGAATCCAGACAGATCAAGAACATCTATACCGGCAACACCTCGATTGTCGGCCGTTTTCTTCTGAGCGAACCGGGACCGTACCGACAGGTGAAAGAGATTGCAGAGGGGATAGAACGACTTGGAGGTGGGATCTCGCCGGCAACGATTTCCAAGGGGCTGAACGGACTGGCCGATGATCTGATTGTCAGGAAGAATCGAACGACCATCGAACTTCTGCAGCCGCGCAGACTGCTTGATCGACTTCGTCGGGAATATCGCCCTCCGGGAATTGTCGACACGCTCCGTCTGAACCTTCCGGAAGACAGGGAGGAGACCGAAAAAATCCTCAATGACGTGCTTGGTACAAACGGCTGGATCTATTCCGGCGAGAGTTCGGCGGAGGCGTATGTTGCGACGGTCCCCGTGCCGTATCCCGTATTGTACACCAACGCTCCGGATGAGAAAGTTGCCGGGCTTTTTTCTTATCGTGACGATCGTTTCCCGACATACGAGCTGAAACGAACAGATGATGCCTTCGCGTTCTTTGCGCGCAACGGCAAGTGGGCTTCGCCGGTTGAGAGTTGCCTGGCTCTCGGACAACTGGATAAGCGGGAGCGGGAGATTTCCGCAGAGATTGAACGGATGATACTCAGGGAGCTCGGCTATGATGAATCAGACGCTGCTGGATGAATTGCTGAGAATTCAGGAAGCTCTTGACGAAGCGCATATCCCGTTTTTGCTCGGAGGAGGAATGGGGTTATACCTTCGCGATCTCTATCCGACCGGCAGACGGCAACAGGCCTACCGGTATCGCATCGCATCACGAACCACGAAGGATATCGACGTCTTCCTCTCCGCCGAAGTCATTGCCGATGCCGACAGGATGAACAGGCTCCGCGATCTTCTCGATAGGATGGATTACAGGCCGGTCACCAGATTCTTTCAATTCGAGCGGCAGACAGGCGAAGGCGGACAGACCGTACGCATAGACCTGCTGGCCGCTCCGCCGACGCAGGAGTTGCAGGATCGCGTGAAGATCAAACCTCCCCGAATCCAGCCGAAAGGAGTGAAGGGCATTCATGCTTTCCTTACCCGTGAAGCTGACGGGATTGAACGGGATGCAACTTCTATAGCAATCTCTCATGAGGGAAAAGAAATTCGGGTTCGCATTCCGTCCAGCTATAACTATCTGATTCTGAAGCTTCATGCGGTCGGGGACAGAATCGAAAAGGCTCGCACGGTGCCGGGCGAGTCGCAACGTGCGCAGGAAGAAGAACTTGTCCGACATCATGCCCTCGATATCTTCCGGATCGTCACCGACATGACCGAAGTCGACTGGCGGAATGCGATTGCGCATCGGGATGAGGAAGGAAGAGAAGAGTATGTGCGGAGAGCGGCTGAAATTCAGAAGCGGTTGTTTGATCACGAATCGGCCGAAGGAGTCATCGCTTTACAATCGGCAGAGATATTTAAAAGGGACCGTGAGGTGTTTGCAGCCTATGTGCCGAATGTTGTTCGGGATCTGCGGGAACTTTTTGAACTTGAAAGAGGTGAATAAGCTTCCTCCAATCAGTTCCCTGTGCTTGTACTTGAAGCCTCTGTTCCTTGAGTTTTCGGCTGATCGCCAAAGGCTGATTCGGCATATTGTTTTTTGTGCCCTGTATTCAGAAGTTTTTCTTCCGGCACGTTTTCCAGTAGTCCGTACTTTTCAATCAGTGGCTTGAATTTATCTCCGTAAGCGCTGAGGCCGTTATAAAACAGTAGAAGAAGTTCATTGCTGGATAATTGAGCTCTGAGAATGTTGATGTAGAACTTTTTGTCGCTCTCACTACTATTATCGACAAACTTGACAATGTTATATAACAGTCTGAAGTAGTGGCCAAGCCCGGATTCTTGTTCTTTATAGAACTTCTGATATAGTTGGTCAAGAAAATCTTGGGAATCTTTATCTACAGCATTTTCATTGACACTCAGGTAAGCCCCTCGAAAGTGCTCATAGAAAAGATGGAAAGTCTTTCTGCCATCAAAGTCATGACCTAGGTTGTCTGCTTGTAGTGCCTGTACATCAGATGACAGGCGCTCAAGAAGACTGAAGAATGTATTCTCGAATCTTTGAGTTCGAATAAGGTTCGCTTGTTGTTCTGCTGCGAGTCGTTGTCCCTTTAGCTCTTCTCTTGTTTCTCTAAGTTCTTGCCTTTGCAGCATAAGCTCCTTACTCTGAAGAAAAACCGTGTATATCACACCACCAAGTGCAAGGGCTGAGAAAATGGCACTTACGCCTTCAAAGAGATCGCCTTTACTCGGCGGGGCTGATGCAGAGTCAAATATTTGCTCAAGTACCCAATATGCTACGACTGCTAAAAAGAGAGTGCCTACAAACAGTGCAATAAGACCGCCAAACGGTATCCTCCAACGTTTTTGTTGCTGGAGTTCCTCTTCTATATACG
>CBFGQN010000557.1:0-3115 GCA_965650895.1 uncultured Ignavibacteria bacterium
TGGGCGTCCGGGATCACGTCGTCGCTTCGTTCCCGTCCCTTCTTCCGGCTGGGAGAGTCCTCCTGGACCGTCGGTGACTGGATCGATTCGATCGAATCGAGCCCGCGCTACCGGGCGCTTCCGCTGAACCGACTCAGCGTGGTCACCTCACTCAAGGCCATAGTGGAGTATCAGGGTTTGAAGCGGGAAGCCGAGAGTCTGGAGCGGGAATATCCCGACTTCGCCCGCCTGATCGGGGAGTTCCGCGACGGAGCCCTGATCTTCGAACTGGAGCAGCAGGAAGTCTACTCGAACGTGAGCTATGATGAGGAGAAGGGAAAGAAGTTCTTTGAAGAGAGACGGGATCAATATATGACGCCGATCCGGCTCGAACTGTCGGAAATCTTCGTCTACACCGAAGAGAATGCCAAGGCTCTCTACAACCAGGCCAAAGGGGGAGAAAGTTTTGCCGACCTTGCGGCCAACCACACCGAACGCCAGGGCTTCCGACAGAAGGGAGGGAAATGGCCGATCAACAACGCGAAAGACTCCGAACTTGTCCGAATGGTTCTCGAAGAGCAGCCGAAGCCGACCGAGGGGATGATCCTTGACCCCTTCGCGAACGGAGGAGGCTGGAGCATTATCAAAATCGACCGGATCGACCAGCCCCGCCGGAAGACATACGAGGAGGCTCGCGGAGAGGTGATGGGAGATTACAATGACTGGAAGGAAAAGGAGTTACGTCAGACCCTGGTGACGTCGTTCCGGAAAAAATTCCCGGTCAGAATCGATACGAAAGTCCTGGACGCCGCCCTCTCCGCCCGTTAACCGGGGAGAAGAAGCGAGAGAGGGACGAAATCCCCGCCGGGAAAGATGACAACAAGAACTTCATGGTGATTTCATGCAGAGTATGATGAGCAACGGAAAAGATAAACGCAGCCCGGGCGGATCCGGCCCGAAGGACAAACAGGGAGGCCGTCTCCTCCTCGGGCTTCTTCTGCTGCTGACGACATTCGCCACCGCAACGGCCCAGCCGACCGGGAAGGATCTTCTCTCCGGCGAACCGCTTCCGGGGGAATCGGGGAGAACGAACCGGACTGTGGTGGAGAGCATTGCCGCCGTCGTCGGGGACAGAATCATTCTGCGGAGCGACGTGCTGCAGCGGGCGCTGATGCTGAGCGAGACGGCGCAGAAAGCCGGCATGTCCGAAACGCAGCTCCTGCAGGAAGTGCTGAACGATCTGATCTACAACAACCTCTTTCTGGTCAAGGCCGAAGAGGACAGCGTCACGGTGTCGGACGATCTGGTGACCGCACAGACCGGGGAATATGTCGGGCGCATTCTCCGCCAGGCAGGATCGGAAGAGGCCCTGGAGAAGGCCGTCGGCAAGTCGATGCCGGAGATCAGGGCCGAAGCCCGGAAGATCGTTCGCGAACAGTTGATGGTGCAGGTGCTGCAACAGCGGCGATTCTCCGGAATGAAAGTGACCGAACGGGACATCAACGAGTTCTACCGCCAGTACAAGGATTCGCTTCCGCAGGTTCCGGAACAGATCGAGATCGCCCATATCTATATCGGCGAGAAACCGAGTCCGGAAGGACGGAAGAAGACCTTGGAACTGGCCCGCTCGATCATCGACTCGATCAAGAGCGGAAGGGACTTCACCGAATTTGTCCGTCGATACTCCGTCGATCCCGGCTCTGCAACCAAAGGGGGAGAGCTCGGCTGGTCGGCAAAAGGAAAATTTGTGCCGGAGTACGAGGAGGCCGCCTGGGAACTGGGCCTCAACGAGATCTCCGAACCGGTCGAATCGAAGTTCGGTGTTCATATCATCCAGCTTCTGGACAAGCGGGACGACGAAATCCGGACACGCCATATCCTCATCCCTCTCGGCTCGACCGACGCCGAACGGGAAATGCTGGCCGACACGCTGCGGAAGATTCGCGCCCGGGCACTGGCCGGCGAGAACTTCGGGGAGCTGGCGGCGAAGTACAGCGAGGATGAAGAATCGAAGTACCAGGGAGGCCTGATGGCCAAGGCGTCGACGAGCAATCTGGGAGGATACGAGTGGATTCTCGATTCGATGGAGGTCGGCGGCATCTCCGAGCCCCGTCCCTATGCCGTCTCGCCGACCGAAGCCGGGTATCACATCATCAAGCTGGTCAGGGTGATCCCCCCCCACGAGGTCGATCCGATCCAGGATCGCGACCTGCTGGAACAGCATGCGACGACCTGGAAGCAGCGGAACGAACTGCTGGCCTGGATCGACGAGCTGCAGAGTGAGATTTACTGGGAGATAAAAGACGATTTCCGGAATTGAGAAGAACCCGGGAGAATTCCGGAACGGATCGTTTCCGTCCCGACGGAACTCGGGAAAGTCCCGACAGTTATGGGAGGACAGAGAATATACAGGTCGGGAAACAAAGCGCGTGAAGTTGAAATCGATGCCCGTAGAAAAGGTCCGGACGGCCGGGAAAGAGCCGCTCTGTTATGAACGACGGCTGGAGAATGGCCTGCGAATGATCTGCCATCCGGATTCGACCGCCCCGGTGATAACGCTCGATCTGGTCTATCGGGTCGGGTCGCGATACGAAGAACCGGGAAAGACGGGATATGCTCACCTGTTCGAACATCTGATGTTCGACGGCTCGGCCTTTATCCGGCGGGGCGAATATGATCACTACTGTACGATGGTGGGGGGAGAGAACAACGCATGGACATCTCCCGATCTGACGAATTACTGGCTGACTCTCCCGGCAGAGTATCTTGAACTGGGCCTCTGGCTGGAGTCGGGACGGATGGCCGGCTTCGGCGTGTCGCAGGAATCGCTTGAGACGCAGAAGAACGTCATCACTGCCGAGAAACGTCAGGTGATCGACAATGTCCCTTACGGAACGGCCGGTCTCCTTCTTCGCGAACTCCTCTTCCCTCCGGGCCATCCATACCGCCACGAACCGATCGGAGAGATCGAGGATGTGAAGCGGGCAACGCTTTCGGAACTCCGCTCCTTCTACGAACGCTACTACGTGCCGGAGAATGCCGTTCTTGTGATATCGGGTGCGGTCGATCCCGAAGAGGGACTCGACAAGGGGGAGGCATATTTCGGGGAGATCAAACGTGGAACGTTTCCCCTGTC